>JAQUIZ010000031.1:0-3108 GCA_028683355.1 Fermentimonas sp. | reverse complement strand
GGTTCCCTTCCATCAAAATAGCGTGAATAGTTCTCAATCCCTGAGCAGTAACCAATCTCCTTTATCATCTCCACATCGTAAGTTACCCTCTCATATATTCTTTTTGCCTCTAAAGGTTTTCCTATCTCCTGAAAGAAATCCACCTGATTCCCCATATCAATAAGAATCTCGTCAACAGCACGGTTAATTCTTTCCTGAGTAGTTACAAAAAGGTTAGCAGGGAAAATACGATAAGAGTCCAATCTCTCAGTAGTGACACCTGTCAGCGGGTCAACAGTCTCAACACTCTCTATCTCATCACCCCAGAAAATCACTCTGATAATATAATCATGATATGCGAGAAATACATCAACTGTATCACCTTTCACCCGGAAATTCCCACGATCAAATTCAGCTGTTTCATTTCGGGAGTACAAACTGTTTACCAGTAAACGCAGAAACTGATCGCGGTCAATCTTCTGTCCTACACTTACATCTACCGTAGTCGCCTGAAAATCCTCAGGATTACCGATTCCATACAAGCATGAAACAGACGAAACAACAATAACATCACTCCTTCCGGAAAGCAGAGATGAAGTTGCGGCCAGTCGCAGTTTTTCTATCTCATCATTTATGGAAAGGTCCTTTTCAATATAAGTATCAGTAGTAGGCAGATATGCTTCAGGTTGATAATAATCATAGTAAGAAACAAAATATTCAACCGCATTATTAGGAAAAAAACTCTTGAACTCGCTGTAAAGCTGAGCTGCGAGTGTTTTATTGTGACTCAGTACAAGTGTAGGTTTATTAATCTGCTGAATTACGTTTGCAACAGTAAAAGTCTTACCTGACCCTGTTACACCCAACAGGGTCTGATAAGGCACCTTCTGCTGAAGGCCCTCAACCAGAGCTTTGATTGCAAAAGGTTGATCTCCGGTAGGTTCAAAATCAGATGTAAGCTGAAACTGCATATCTTTAACAATCAGGGTGATCCTGGAAATGGTTTGGACTCAAAAATACTTTTTATCTCAAAATCACTGTTCATTTCAATGTGGGCTATATACCCGGGCAAATGAACTGTGGTACCGTTTTCTGAGTAGGACTTAACAACGGGTACATTTATCTTAAAAGCACCGTTTGATTCTCTTACATACTGTACACTTTCAAGATTGGGCTCAAAACTAAAACGGCGGTCACCTATTTGTGCTGCTGTAACCATAAGATTACCCGTAATTTGTTCTCTTGTTGAACCTCCTGAGTCATAAAACCTGTAAACTTCAGGCGCAAGATATTTATACATACCACTGTGGTTAATCTCTGACAGTGAAGCGTAAAATCCATTTACAGTGGCTCTTATACTATCCATATCTGTAGTATTTACCGGAGTAGACTGAAAAAGCATTTCATGCCTTTTAGAAGCCTCAGTAATATAATCTCCATTTATTAAACCACTTTGTGAATTCATCAAATACTCAGAATATGATTCAACATTATTTATTTTCAGAGCAGAAATCCATGATAAAGAGTCGATCCTCATTCTAACAAGTGGTATGTATGGACTACTCTCATACTGCTTGGAAAAATTAAGCAGTTCATCTAAATTCTGTGAGACCTTCAACTTTTCCCAAGTAACAGCCTCATCCTCTTTCAATTTCATTAGTCCCGCTTGCGCATCATCAAAATGAATACCATCCGGATGTGATTCAATATAATCCAGGTATCCACTCACACTATTCTTATTTAGAGCTGTCTCCCAAGCCCTTTGCTCCAGACTTTCAGTAAGAATTGTTTTATTGTATACCAGAAATGCTCCAATCAATATTATTACCCCAATTAGAATCCAAAACAAAGAGATTCCTGCTTTTTTACTCTTTTTGGCAGGGGGCATTTCTTTATTTTCATCAAAACTCCTGTTTTCAAGTGATGAATTATTATCAGCCCCTTCAGATTGTTCTTCAACTACAGTAGTATTTAAATCCAATTCATCCCTTTCATGAATATTAATCTCAAAATCAGAGTTCATCTTTTTTGAGCAAACATCACAAAACAGTGAGTCTTCCGGTTTATATTTTCCGCAAAGAGGGCAGATCAGGGACATATAACTTACTTATAGTAATTAATTCAATCTATTCACAAAGATACCTTTTGTGTTTGACATGAGAAACAATTTTTGTACTTTTGAATCTAGTCCTTACACTTCCTTTAATAATATATGAGTCCAAATTTATCGTTAAATGATCCTGAAATTATTCAGGTGCAGTTGCTTAAAGCCGACCATGACAAAAAACTATTAATTTGCTTTGCTAAGGACCAACCTGAGAGTCACTGTATTGTAAGATATGATGTTAGTCCCGATAACTCAGCATTCAACTCTTCTGTTGAACAGTTTTGGGAAGGCGCAAAGCTAAACCTCATCAACTCATATAAAGATGAGAATGGATTTCTTGTCCCTACTTATATAATTCTTGAGCCGGATTACCTGATTGATGCATCTGCCATAGCTGAGTGTTTTCAGGATTTCCTGATCTCACCGCTCCACTTTTTCCGCAACAGGTTTGAAGTTATGGAAAACCGTTCTTATCTGCTTCTGGGAAACCTTGCCAACTTCTTCCTCGACGAGCTGGTGTTTGCCGGGGAAATAGATAACGTATCTTTTGAAAAAGTCTTCCTGAAATCATTCAGACAATCGCCTTTCGAGTATACAAGCTGTGAGGATATACACTCTGAAAGTGATTTCCGTGAGTTTATGAATAAGGCACGTCAACTGTTCAATAATATCAAACGCGTTATTAAATATGATTTTCCTAAACTGGGTATTAATGTAAATTACTGTACTCTGGAGCCTTCATTCTTTAGTGTTAAGTATGGCTTTCAGGGGCGACTCGATCTGTTATACACTCACCCGGATAATTTTGATGCAAGGATCATTGAGCTTAAGTCGGGCCGTCTACCCTACCCTGCATTTAATTCTTCAAAGATTACACTGAATCATAAAGTGCAGGCTTATGTTTACCGCCTCATGATTGACAGCGTTTTCAGCGATAAAAAATCCAATGTGGAAGCTTCTATTTTATACGCCTCAGGAAATAATCCCGGAGAAAATATTAGAAAGGCAAGCATCGATGGTAA
>JAQUIZ010000030.1 GCA_028683355.1 Fermentimonas sp. | reverse complement strand
GACATGACCGGTGTCGAATTCTTCTTTTGTACGTACATCCAGCAGTAAAGCTCCATTGTTTAATTTATCACGTAAATCGCCCAAATCGGGCAGTCCGAACAGTCTTCTTAATAATCCCATTTATCTTATTTAATTTTTAAATTTAGTATTAGTTATAAACAGAATTTTGAGCACAAAGTTTTTTGATTTATGAGATCAATTTCATTCAGACTTTGTGAATCAATATCAACTCAGACTATCAGACTATATGGATCAATTCTTTTTCACAACAAAAAGGAATTTTCCTTTGTTGGAGTTTGAACTAATCTCTCAGAAATTAAAACTGAACTAACGAACTAATGAAATACCCTCCCACAACAAGCCAGATGAAAAGAACAAAAGCCAGTATAAAGGGTTTGAGACCTGATTGCTTGAACTTTTTGAAGTTGGTTTCTACTCCCAGGGCTGTCATTGCCATGGTTAGTGCAAAATCATCTGCCGTGTTTATACCATCAACCAGAGCTTCGGGAAGGAGGTTGAGTGAATTAAATCCTATAACTATGAGGAAGCCGAAAGCGAACCATGGTATGGTAATCTTGGACTTTCCGGAGGTTTCTATTCCCTCTTTACGGTTTTTTCTGCCTACAAGTAAGCTAAGTATCAACAAAAAGGGTGCTAAAAGTATCACTCTTATCATCTTCACGATAACAGCACTTTCTGCAATAACAGTGTCGTTGAGAGCATTGCCGGCTCCTACCACGTGTGCTACTTCGTGAATTGTTGATCCTATATATATTCCCATTTGCTGTGGATTGAGATTGAGCCATCCCATCTTATACATTACGGGATATAAAAACATTGAGATGGTACCAAAAATAACAACTGTTGAAACAGCTATGGCAGTTTTATGTGGCTGATTCTTTAAAACAGGCTCTGTTCCTAGTACGGCTGCTGCACCACAAATGGCGCTGCCGGCAGTGGTGAGTGTTGATATGTGCGGGTCTAACTTCAGCATACGGCCTGTAAAATAGCCCACCAGCAACACGCTTAATACCATAATTATGTCTACGATAATAGCTGCAGGTCCCACCGCTACTATATGCTGAAATGTGAGCCTGAAACCATAAAAGATGATTGCCCCTCTGAGTATTTGCTTGCTGCAGAAGAGGATGCCGGGCACCCACTGATCGGGGAGTCTTTTTCGAAGAGTATTTCCATAGATCATCCCTATGATGATTCCAACAATCAGGGGACTAAGTGACAGACTTTTTACGAATGGTATCTGCGAAATGAATAGTGCCACCAAAGATAGCGATACAATGAGCATGACCCCCTTAATAAAGGGTCCTTTATTTTTTAACATATAGTGTAGTTTTGTTTCTGCTGCAAATTTAACAAAATAGCTGCAGGCATTCTGTTTTTTTCATTCAGTTAACCTTAGTGAACAACTTTTTCACCGAATTAAAATAATATTTCTTTAGCGAACTAATGAAATTGTCAGATGTTATGATTTATATTATTTTTATATCCTGTTAAAAGAGGCACTTATATGAATATTAATGTCAATATCATTAAAGAAAAAAAGATTATACATATGATACAAGTGTCAATTCTAATAAATATTAAAAAAGATCCTATATCCTTTAGTTGATTATGAGAACTACTTTTCCGGATAGATTATCTCGTTTTTTATCTCAGCCCTATCCTTTTTATTATAAGGGTAAATCGTTGTGGATGATTGCGGTAATTCTATTAATCTTTTCATTCGTTTTCAACTATTTCTTTAAGCCGTTCAATGTGTATCTGCCTGAACACAGGATGAGTTATTTGGGGATTTCGGCGATTCACTCCATCACTCCTTTTATAATCTTATTACTGTTTTCTCTTTTCAGGGTACCTCCTGAGACTGAAGAGAAATGGACGGTACTTAAAGAGATGTTTCTGTTGGTCACATTGCTTTTCCTGATAGGTGTAGGTCAATTTCTCATTCGTGATATTATATATGATAATCCTGATAATTGGTCGTGGAAGTATTTCATTGAAGAGATCAGGAACACGTTTTTGGTAGGGTCGCTAATAGTGATTATACTGATATCGCTGAATTTTAACCGTCTGAATTACAGGAACAGGAAGCGAGCGGAGGTACTGAATATGACTTCAGGATATACAAAACAAAATTTTGATCTCAATACTGAAAATGATATTAGCCAAAGTGCAGGCAAGTACGAAGTTTTTATTGAAACTCAGGTGAAAGCAGATGATTTTATGCTGAAAGTTGACAACCTGCTGTTTGCTAAATCTGAGGGTAATTATATTGAGTTTTATTTGAGGGATGTGAATGTTGACAAGATTGTTAAGCGATTAACGTTGAAAGAGTTGGAATCGGCATTAGAACCTTTTCCTGAAATCATCAGGACTCACAGGTCTTACCTGGTGAATACTAATCAGATTAAGGGTGTTGAGGGAAATGCTCAGGGTTATAAACTCAAACTTAAGAGTTATGAGGGTACTATTCCTGTATCGCGTAATATGATCGGTAGCTTCAATAATGTGATGAGCCGTAATTAGTTTGATTTTCATAACAATCTTGCAGTTCGTAACATTTAACGTGTCTCTTATCCCAAAGCATCTGAATTACTGTCTTGAAAGCATCTTTTCTATCTACTTTTGACGCAAAAAAAATATCATGCGCAGATACGATTTAGATTGGTTGAGAGTGATAGCATTTGCATTGCTTATTTTTTATCATGTAGGAATGTTTTTTGTGCCATGGAGCTGGCATATTAAGAATAATGAGACCAGTGAATGGCTGACCTTACCAATGTGGTTCCTTAATCAGTGGAGATTACCACTGCTGTTTGTGATTTCGGGAATGGGGACTTACTTTTCACTGCAGAAGAGAACAGGAGGACAGTTTATGCGTGAGAGGGTGATCAGACTTCTTATTCCTTTTGTTTTTGGTATGCTGTTTATCATTCCTCCTCAGGTTTATATTGAGCGACTTGCAAATAGTCAGTTTACAGGTAGCTATTTTGATTTCTGGCCTTCTGAAGCTTTTATCGGTACATACCCCGAAGGAAATATCAGTTGGCATCACTTGTGGTTTATATTGTACTTGTTGTTGTTCTCGTTGGTGTTAACTCCTCTGTTTATTAGTATCAAAAAGGGGTTGAGTAAAGGATCGGGGTTTAAGGATAAGGCTCTGAAAGAAAACATACTTAGCGGAGAAAGTGAATTAAGCAGTGAAATGAACTTTTGGAGCAGGTTTAACTTGAGACTTAAAAAGATTATCTCCAAGCCCCTTGGATTATACCTGTTTGTTGGCCCTCTTTTCCTTTGGGAATGGGGACTGCAACCGTTTTTCCCGGTTACTCATGCTTTGGTGGGTGACTGGTTTACGATTATCAGTTCGATTACTCTTTTCCTTTTTGGCTTTATTATTATCACAACAAAAGAGTGTTTCTGGCATTCTGTGAAGAGATATCGCAACATTTACTTAACTGTCGGGATAGTATGCTTTTCGGCTATGGTTTATATTGTTAATAATTACGAGGATTCGCTTGCAAGGCATACGATAGAAGCTATGATTAAGGTAATTAATTTATGGTCGTGGATAATTGCTTTGTTTGGGTTTGCTGCCAGATACCTTAACCGCAACAGCTCTGTTCTGCAGTACGCAAATCAGGCAGTTTACCCTTTTTACATATTGCATCAGACGGTAATTGTTATTATAGGTTATTATATGATTGATTTGGGATGGTCGCCCGGCATTAAAGCATCTGTCATGATTATCGGTACTTTCGGTATCACCTGGATGATTTACGAATTCCTTATAAGACGATGGAGGTTTATAAGACCGCTGTTTGGCTTGAAAGAAGAACGGGTTAAAGCTGCAGATACGCTTGTAAAGAATTATACATAAACTAAATCAGACTGCAATTGTTATATAGTCTTCAATTAGAAATCTTCATTATATCTTTTTAAATCAACTTATTATGCGTGTAGCAGTTTGGGACACTTATTTACTAATAGGAATTTTCGTAGTTTCATTATTTTCCAAAATGTTTTAGTATTCTATAATTATGAAAACAGCGTTTTTTTCATCTGTTCTGGTTGTACTGTTTTTTTTCTCATGCACTGAAAGGGATTCCCGGGGTAAAACAGAAATACTATGGGACAATTGGGGTGTACCGCATATATATGCTCAGAGTGAAGCTGAGATGTATTATGCTTTCGGTTGGGCTCAGATGCAGAATCATGCTAACGAGATTATGAGGCTGTATGCTGAGTCGAGAGGTATTGGTTGTGAAATTTTCGGGGAGAAGTATCTGCAAATGGACAGGCTGGTTCATCTTTACAATCTGCCTGATAGTGCAGCTGCTCACTATTCAAGGCTTACAGGAGATGATAAGCTATTCCTGGATGCTTTTGTGAATGGTTTGAACGACTATGCTGAAGCTCATCCTGATATGATTGATGAAAAATTTAAGGATGTGCTGCCTTTAACTCCTGTTGATGCATTGGCACACGGCAAGAGGGTTATAAACATTGAGTTTCTGGGTGTTCGCGACTTGGTGCTAAGTCTTAATGAATTGGAGGATATTAAAGACGAGACTTTGCCGGGTTCTAACTCTTACGCTATTGCTCCTTCGAAATCGGAATCTGGAAATGCTATGCTGGTGGCTAATCCTCATTTGCCGTGGAGTGACTTTTATCTGTTTTTCGAAGCGCATCTGAATGCTCCGGATTTTAATGTTTACGGGGTTACTTTGATTGGTATGCCGGTACTAAACATCGCTTTTAATGAAAATTTAGGGTGGACGCATACAGTGAATACTATTGATGCGTCTGACAGGTATTTATTGACGCTTGATGGTGATGGTTATGTTTTAGATGGTGAAATAAAACCGTTTGAAGAGAGAAGTGTGACTATTAAAGTTTTGCAGGAAGATAGCAGTTTGGTGGAAAAGGAACTGATTCTTAAGTATTCGGAGCATGGACCCGTTATTGGCGAGCAGGGTGATGTGGCTTATGCTGTGAGAATTGCAGGGCTTGATAATTATTCTTATTACAGTCAGTATCACAGGATGGGTAAATCTCATAATTTTAATGAGTTTGAGGATGCTCTTAAAATGATGCAGATTCCGATGTTTAACGTGGTATATGCTGACAAGGCGGGGAATATAATGTATCTTTTTAATGGAAATGTTCCGGAGAGAACAGAGGGCGACTGGACATTCTGGGATGGCAAGGTTGATGGTACGCGCTCTGAATTGATTTGGAATAGTTATCTTGATTATGATGAATTGCCCAAACTGTTTAATCCTGAAACTGGGTTTGTGCAGAATGCAAATGACTCTCCATGGACTGCAACTTATCCTCTTTTGTTTAATAGTGAGGATTACCCTGCATCTATGTCACCGCAACCGGAAGAATATCCTACTTCCTTCAGGGCTCAAAGGGCTGTAAACTTGATAAAGGATGATGATTCTATTAGCTTTGAGGAGCTGGTTGATTATAAACTTGACACTGGAATGGAGGTGGCTGATCGCTTTCTGGATGATTTACTGGCTGCTATTGAGCAGTATCCCGACTCGCTGGCAGTTGTGGCTGCTAATGTTTTAAAGGAGTGGGATGGCAAAACAAATGCCGAAAGCAAAGGTGCTGTTCTTTTTGCCAAATGGTTTGATATGATTGATGATAGTATGTATGCCATTCAGTGGGATGCTGAGAATCCTGTTACAACTCCTGATGGTTTGAGTGATCCTGAAAAGGCTGTTACCATCCTTAAGAAAGCGGCTAAAATGATCGAAGACGAATATGGCTTTATGGATGTGGCATGGGGATATGTAAACCGTTTCAGAGTTGGTAAGATTGAGTACCCGGGAAATGGAGGTCAAAGTATTTACGGTGTCTTCAGAACTATGTATTTTCAACCTGAAAGGAAGAGCTACAGAAAGTATGCAACTCACGGGGATACATATGTGGCGGTTATTGAATTTGGTGATAAGGTAAGAGCTGAGGTTTTGCTGAGTTATGGTAACGCAACTCAACCGGGCAGCAAGTTCATGGGTGATCAGCTGGAAATGCTTTCTGAGAAAAAGCTGCGTAATGCACTGTTAACCAAAGCGGAAGTGATGGATAATTTGTTTGAAAGGAAGGTTTTTAAATAAGTGAACCGTACTGGATTCGAACCAGTGACCTCTGCCCTGTCAAGGCAGCGCTCTGAACCAGCTGAGCTAACGATTCGGGACTGCAAATTTAATAATAAATTTGCAGTTTATCACTATAATGTGGGTTCCCAACCGGGTTCATATTCACGACTCCACAATTTCATTGCGTCGCGATCATACATCTGACCGCTATTTTCATCTATATCAAAACCTTTGCCTATTCTGTAGGCTACGTTTGAATAGTGAACCATGGCCATACTTATGCTTGCATCATCAATAGGCGCCGTGAGTTTCTCCTTGCCTCTTATTGCTTCGAAGAAATTGATAACATGACCTGTGGTCATATCGCCACCTCCACCAAGGGCAGTACCTGCTTCGCTTGTAGATGATTTATTGTCCTTTATTACCTTACCTGCTCTGTCGTAGAGAACATATTTATCACGATCTACAAAAACGGAGCCTTCACTGCCATAAATTATTGTGCCTCTGCCTCCATTGTAGGTATCATAGCCGTTGCGACTTTTACCATCCCATTTGATGATTTTATCTCCATTGAAACTGAATGTTGCATCCATGGTGTCGTACATCTCCCAGCCATCATTCACAAAGTGGCGCTTTCCGGCTTCTACATCAACACTTGTGGGGAAGTCTACTTTTAATGCCCATCTGGCCACATCAAGCTCATGAGTTGCATTGTTGCCTGTTTCAGCTGTTCCGTAGTCCCATCCATACCAGTGCCAGTTATAATCCCATGTTTCTGAAGTATAATCGCGCCGTGGAGCAGGGCCCTGGAATAGGTCCCAGTCGAGTCCTGCAGGCACCGCAACCTTCTTTTGCAGTGGCACCTCACCTCTTGTATTGGTATAAAATGCCAGTGCTTTATATGGTGTACCTATTACTCCGTTATGTATCTCATTGATTATCTCGATTGTGTGACCGGAAGAACGTTGCTGATTGCCCATCTGCACAACTCTGTTGAACTTATTTGCTGCGGCTACAAGCATTTCATTCTCAAACATGTTATGACTGCATGGTTTTTCTACATAAACATGTTTTCCGCTCTTCATAGCCATTATGGAACCGGGAGTATGCCAGTGATCAGGCGTAGCATTGAAGATTGCGTCTACCTGTTTATCATCTATGACTTTGCGAATATCTTTTTCTAGTTTCGGCTTATAATTTATATGCTCAGAGAATCTTTTAGCAGCACTATCCATCTGCTTATCAAACACATCGCACAAATAAACAAGTTCTACATTTGCACTCTTCATTGCAATTGGCTCTATAAAAGCGCCTAATCTTCTTCCCAGACCAATTACTGCAACACGAATTCTATCGTTGGAACCGATTATCCTACTATAGCTCTTTGCTGAGTTACCGGTAGTTGCTGCCTTTGCTGAAGCGCCGAATGCGGGTGCTCCCACAGCTATACCTGCAGCTCCGGCACCCATTTTCTTAATAAAATCTCTTCTGTTAACACTCATCGTATTTGGAATTTAGTTAATATATAAAAATTTAAATTTATCATGATATGGTAATGATCCGATTACTTCTGCCCTATTCCGCTGTATTCGAAACCATAAGCAGACAGATCTTCTTTATTGTAAATATTGCGTCCGTCAATAACAAGATGATTATTCATTATTTTCTTTAGAATAGACCAGTTGGGAAGTCTAAACTCTTTCCATTCAGTTGGAACGATTAATGCATCTGTTTCATTGGCAGCATCGTAAATATCTTTCGCATAGTATATTCTGTCATCCAGATACTTGCGAGCCTCCTCCATTGCCGCAGGATCATAGGCACGCACTTTTACACCTGACTCCAAAAGACTCTCAATTAATGTAAGGGATGGCGCATCGCGCATGTCATCAGTTTCAGGCTTGAATGATAATCCCCATACAGCCACTGTTTTCCCTTTTATATCTCCGTTGAAATAGCGTTTGAATTTATTGAACAGTATGGCTTTCTGTCTGTTATTCACCTCTTCAACTGCTTTTATTACAGTCATTTCATACCCTACATCTTCACCCACCTTCATTATCGCACGAATATCTTTTGGGAAACAGCTTCCGCCGTAACCACATCCGGGATAAAGGAAACTTCTTCCGATACGTGAGTCGCTGCCCATTCCACGACGTACCATGTTAACATCGGCACCCACTATCTCGCATAGGTTAGCGATATCGTTCATAAAGCTTATTCGTGTTGCCAGCATTGCATTGGAGGCATATTTTGTCATCTCTGACGACAAAATATCCATGAAAATCACACGGAAGTTGTTAAGCAGAAATGGTCGATATAATTTAGACATAAGATTTTCTGCCTCCTTACTTTCTACCCCTACAACTACACGATCAGGACTCATAAAATCATTAATTGCAGCTCCTTCTTTCAGAAATTCAGGATTAGAGGCTACATCAAACTGCAGATCACTCAGTCCCCGTTCATCAAGTCGCTTACGTATTAATTCTCTGATTCTGTTTGAGGTTCCCACAGGAACAGTACTCTTGGTCACAATCAGCAGAGGTTTATTCATATTGTCGGCAATAGTGTTTGCAACAGTCATCACATACGACAGGTCGGCATTTCCTTCATCATCTGATGGTGTTCCAACTGCAATAAAGATTATATCCATTTCATTGAGAACTGATGCCAGATCAGTTGTGAAATGAAGTCGCTCAGCATCATAATTGCGTACTACAATACTCTTTAATCCAGGCTCATAAATTGGTATAATACCCTCTTTAAGACCTTCTATTTTCTCTTTATCGATATCAACACAGGTTACATCTACACCCATTTCTGCAAAACAGGCTCCTGAAACCAAACCAACATAACCTGTTCCAACAATTGCAATCCTCATAATTTGTGTTTTAAACTGTATTTAATTACTCACCTTGTAATTAATTTCCATCTTTTATTTTCTACAATTTCTCTCTAAATGATTACCCGCAAATAGCTGATCAACTTACTATGTATCAGTCGCTATAAGGCAAATTATTAAAGTCTGCCGACAACTTTTTCCTGAGATTATTTACAGGATATAGAACTGTAAGCAAGCCAATTACACTTACAACTGCAAAAACGATTATAATATCGGTGAACTTAACTATTACCGGATAAGCATCAATTATATATGCTCCGGGAGTATTGCTGAGTCGTATGAATCCGAAATGCTGCTGCAAAAGGCATAGAGCCAGTCCGGTTACTATCCCTGCAATAATTCCTGAGAATGTGATCAGCCACCCTTCATTCAGAAATATGCGTGAAATAAGATTATTTGATGCTCCCATGTTTCTGAGACTGTTGATATCATCTCTCTTCTCAACTATTAGCATAGAGAGTGACCCAACCACATTGAAAACAGCAATAAGCAATATGAATGCCAGTATGAGGAATGTAACCCATTTCTCTACCTGAAGCATCCTGTAAGATTCACGTTGTTGCTCATACCTGTCTTCTACAAGATATTCATCTCCCAGTATATTCTTAATTTGATTTTTGACTCTGTTTAGAGACGCTCCCGGCTGTAGTTTTATGTCGAGAGATGTTACTTCATTAGTATAATTCAGAAGATCCCTAACCTTAGATATTGGCATGATAGCCATCTGCTCATCGTATTTGGGGGTATTAAGACTAAATACACCGCCGATCTGTACATATCCTATTGTGAAAGCTGCCGCAGGATTTGCAAGGTTAACCCTTACATCTCTTTTTGGTGCATAAATCTCTATGGGATTTATAAAACCCGGCCTTGCGCCTAACGAAACGGCTAGTCCGGCCCCAAGTGTTGTGTAATCAACAACATCCTCCCGGAGCTTGAATGTGCCGTCTATCATCAGCTTTTCCATATCGGTCATATTGCTAAACTCCTCTGAAACACCTTTCATAAGTACGGGAACCTGCTGACCATCAAAGCTGAAAAGTGCATTCTCTTCGAGTGACTCAGATATCATTTGTACCCCTTCAACCCGCAATGCTTTCTCAAAAACAGGTGTGTTGTAGTCAAATACCTTACCCTCTCTTACTGTGATTTTCAGATCCGGATCAAAAGCACTGAACATACCTTCAACTATACCACCGAAGCCGTTGAAAACGGATAAAACAACCACCATAGCCATCGTTGCAATGGCAATACCGCAAACGGATATAGCCGAAATCACATTTATTGCATTGTGTGATTTCTTTGAAAAAAGATACCGGCGTGCTATGAATAGTGAGATATCCAAAGTAATGTTTTTCAGTCGTCTTTCAGTCGTTTTTCAACAATCTGTCAATATTCTCTACATAATCAAGAGAATCATCTATGTGAAAAGTAAGTTCAGGAATAACCCTCAACTGATTTTTCAATCTTTTGCCTAAATTAAAACGAACAGATTTAACGTTTTCATTTATATTTTTTACTAACTCTGCTCCTTTTTCTGAAGGGAAAACACTAAGATATGCATGTGCAATACTCAAGTCAGGAGACACACGTACATTTGTCACCGAGATTAGTATACCCGGCATCTTCTTGGTTTCCAATAGAAATAATTCACCCAGTTCTTTCTGTATCAACCGGTTTATCTTCTGTTGTCTGTTCGAGTCCATAATATTTATTTCTTTCTGATAAGTGTTAAACCATCACGAACGGCTAATATAACCTTTTCTACACGATTATCGCCTTTCAAGTGATCATTAAATTCCAAAACACCTTTGGTCTGCCAGTCGTTACTCTTTGGTTCTTCCAAAACCTTACCGTGCCAAAGTGTATTATCGGCAATAATGAAACCGCCATGCTTTATCTTAGGGAGAATTTTCTCGTAAAGCTGCATATAGTCGCGTTTATTGCCATCCATAAATACCAAATCGAAGGTGCTGTCATCATAATTAAGCACCACTTCATTGGCATCACCTATTATTAACTTAATCCTATCGCTGAAGGAGGAGCGACTAAAATTATCGCGTATAATATCCTCCATTTCATCATCTATCTCAATTGTTTCAAGAGAAGCATTATCTTCAAGTCCCTCTGCAATACAAAGAGCAGAGTAGCCAGTATATGTCCCGATTTCAAGCACCCTTGAGGGACGAATCATCTGTACAAGCATTTTAAGCAAGCGTCCTTGCAGGTGCCCTGAAGACATCCCTCCGTGAAGCAGTTTCAGATGAGCTTCACGATAAATTTGCTTTAACAGGCCGGGCTCCTCATCGATATGTTCAATAATATATTCTTCAATAGAATCCATTTACTGCTTAAAATAATTAGTACATCAACATCATTAAAATGATTCAAATTACTCTGAAGCAATTTAGTTACTCTGAAACAATTGATTTATTTTAACCCGGTTAATTACACGGTGTAGTCGGGTAAATTATATTTCTCTTTAGCTTCAAGGATTCTCCAGGCGTCAACAACTTCGAGGTATGTAGTACCTCCCACTTCACCAAAACTGCCTCCCAGATAAGCGACCCTATCTTTGGATTCAATCATATTGTTTTTAATCAGCTGGCGAATTGCCTCTGTAAAATACGCCCTACGGCTTTCTTTGGTATTACCATCACCTTTGCCCTCCTGGAATTCAGCCATAATACCATAAGAAAGAGCAAGCTCACGTGCCAGCCTCTTTGTAGTTGTTATGGCATAAACCGGACTCTTGCCGCGAAATGCTGCAAGCACACGTGCTGTTCTTCCGGTATGACTATCTGTTACAATTGCTTTAACATTTAGCTTGATAGACGTTTTTACTGCCTGCTTGGCAAGAAACTCAGTAATATCACCCTCTTTATAAGAATCATAAGGCACCCGTATATCGTTATCTGTAAGCTTTGTAAGCTCTGCTTCATAAGCAGTCCTTGCCATAGTTTTAACCGCTTCAACAGGATATTTGCCATAGGCAGTCTCTCCACTAAGCATCACAGCATCTGTTCTGTAGTAAATTGCATTAGCAATGTCGGTAATTTCTGCACGCGTAGGCCGTGGATTATGTATCATCGAGTGCAACATCTGAGTGGCAACAATAACCGGTTTCTTATGATGAATTGCTTTCTTGATAAGGATACGCTGTATTCCCGGAATCTTTTCCTGTGCTACCTCAATACCAAGGTCACCACGGGCAATCATTATACCATACGCAGACTCGAGAATCTCATCAGCATTGTCTACACCTTCCTGATTCTCAATCTTTGCTATTATCTTTATTTTACTCTTTAATTCATCTAATATCTCCTGTACCGCACGTACATCATCTCCATTACGAACAAATGAATGTGCAATAAAATCAACATTATGCTTCACTGACAAGGCAATAAATTCTTTATCTCTCTCGGTAATAGCAGGCAGATTGATACGCACTCCGGGAATGTTTACACTCTTACGGCTTCCCACTTCTCCATCATTCATAACAGTACATATCAGATGGTCGCCGTTAACTGCAGTCACTTTAAGATCTACTTCGCCGTCATCTATCAGGATATCGTCACCAACATGCATTTCATCTGCAATATTGGAGTATGAAATATAAATGGTTTCTTTTGAAGATACACCTTGAGGATTGCCCACAATTTTGATAAGCTCACCCGTTTTAAGTTTCATCGTTTCCTCTGCAACTGTTGTTCGGATTTCAGGGCCTTTCGTGTCAACCAGAATGGCTATCTCCTCTGATACCTCTCTTACATTATTGATTATTTTGAGGAATCCCTCTTCGTTTAAGTGAGCGGAATTGAGTCTCACGACATTCATTCCGGCATCAAACAATTCTTTTAAAAACGGTACTTCGCAACGCTGATCGGAAATGGTTGCAACTATTTTTGTTTGTTTCTGCATATTTAATATTAATGAATCGATTATTATTAATCGAGACTGATAATCTAACGTTTAAATTCAAATATTGTTTGCCAGCTGCAAAGCCTTAATTGCCAGTTTATATGAGTTTAGTCCGAATCCGGCTATCACTCCCATACATACAGCGGAAAGCATCGACTGATGCCTGAATTCCTCTCTGGCGTGAACATTTGAAATGTGCACCTCTATAACCGGTGCATTTACTGCCTTAATTGAGTCTCTTATTGCAACTGAGGTATGAGTATAACCTCCTGCATTTAAAATTATTCCGTCGTAACTAAAGCCGGTTTCCTGTATTTTATTGATTATTTCACCTTCTATATTCGATTGGAAATAGTCAATCTCAACATTAGGGAAGCTGCTTTTTAAACTTTCAAAAAATTCAGTAAACGACATATTCCCATATATCCCCGGCTCACGTGTACCCAGTAAATTCAGGTTGGGACCATTTATAATTTGAATTCTCATAATCCAGTTTGCTTTATTTTTTTATATGGAAATCGGTGGCAAAGATACGATATTATTTGTAGAAAAATATAAACAACCGAGGGTATCACAATTTGCAATACCCTCAGATTTAAAAGATAAATATTTAATTTTAGTTTACTTGCTCAGCTGTTTCACTGACTCCCTCACTATCTGTTTCGGGTGAGCCGAAGTTTGCTTCTGACATGCGAACATATGACTTGTATCGCCATTGCGCATTTTGTTTTGCAGCTTCAAACAGCTCATCAGCTTCAGCAGGGAATGATTTCATTAACTGAGTGTAGCGTACCTCACCTTTAAGGAAATCTACGAATTTACTCCAGTCAGGCTCCTTACTGTCAAGCTGGAACGGGTTCATACCCTCTTCCTCAAGACGTGGGTCATATCGCCATAAGTGCCAGTAACCGCTTTCAACTGCAGCCTTCTGCTCTGATTGTGCATGTCCCATACCTTTTCTAAGTCCGTGACTGATACAGGGTGAGTATGCAATTACAATTGAAGGACCGTTATATGATTCTGCTTCACGAATAGCTTTAAGAGTCTGCCCCTGATTAGCACCCATTGCCACCTGTGCAACGTATACATATCCATAGGTTGTTGCGATCATACCAAGATCTTTCTTACGGATACGTTTACCTGCAGCTGCAAATTTAGCTACTGCTGCAATTGGCGTTGATTTGGATGATTGTCCACCCGTATTTGAGTACACCTCTGTATCAAGCACAAGAACATTGATATCCTTTCCGCTTGCCAGAACGTGATCAAGACCTCCGAAGCCAATATCATACGCCCATCCGTCTCCACCGAATACCCAGATTGTTTTCTTTGCCAGGTACTTTTCAAGTGAAAGTATCTCCTTAGCAAGTGCCACTTCACTTCCGGTAAGCAACTCAACAACTTTAGCCGAGATCTCTTTCGACAGATCAGCGCTATCTTTATTCTCAATCCATTGATTGAACAACTCTTTCTGTTCTGCTGTAAACTCATCAGAAGCAAGTGCATTCTTCATCAGGTTGTGGATGCGGTTACGCATGCTTGCCTGTGCGATAGCAAATCCATATCCGAATTCTGCATTATCCTCGAAGAGTGAGTTTGCCCATGCAGGACCTTTACCTTCTTCATTCTTGGTGTAAGGAGTTGCAGGCGCAGATGCTCCGTAAATTGAAGAGCAGCCAGTTGCGTTTGCAATCATCATTCTCTCACCAAAAAGCTGGGTTACCAGTTTGATATAAGGTGTCTCACCACAACCGGAGCATGCACCTGAAAACTCAAACAGAGGAGTTGCAAACTGTGAATTCTTCACGTTAAGCTTCGTATCAACAAGATGAGCTTTGCTAGTAACATTCTCCATCATCCAGTCCCAGTTCTTCTGATTCTCAAGCTGAGATTCGATAGAAGCCATCTCAAGAGCTTTTTCGCCCTTTCTTCCCGGACAAACATCAACGCAGTTACTGCAACCAAGACAATCAAGAACGTCAACCTGAATACGGAAGCCCATTCCTGCAAACTGCTTACCTTGTGCTTTAAGCAGCTCAACACCTTCGCTTACACCTTTTTGCTCTTGCTCATCAAGCATAAACGGACGAATTGTAGCATGCGGACAAACATAAGCACACTGGTTACACTGTATACAGTTTTCAGGCTGCCAAACAGGAACACTAACTGCAACTCCGCGTTTTTCGTACTTGGTGGTTCCCATTTCCCAGGTACCGTCTTCACGACCGGTGAAGGCAGATACAGGAAGACTATATCCGTTTTGTGCATTAACCGGACGAACAACTTTCTTTATGAATTCAGGTGCATCATCTTTAGTATCTGTCGATACCTGAAGGTTTGCCCATTCCTGCAGTACTTCTACTTCCTCAACATCTCCGCCGCGATCAACAGCAGCATAGTTCATCTTAACGATGCTTTCGCCTTTTTTACCGTATGATTTAACGATGAATTTCTTCATCTGCTCAACAGCTAGATCGTAAGGAATTACATTGGATATTTTGAAGAATGCCGACTGTAGAATTGTATTTGTTCTGTTTCCGAGACCAATTTCATCTGCAATCTTTGTAGCATTAATTATGTATAGCTTAATATTGTTTACTGCAAAATATTTCTTCACATGATCAGGAAGGTGATCTGCCACCTCTTCTTTGGACCACAAAGAGTTAAGAAGGAAGGTACCATTCTTCTTCAATCCTGCTGTCACATCATACAGATGAAGATATGCAGGAACATGACATGCAACAAAATTAGGGGTATTCACCAAATAAGGAGATCTGATAAGGTTATCACCAAAACGAAGGTGAGAACAGGTGAATCCTCCTGATTTCTTGGAGTCGTATGCAAAATATGCCTGAACATATTTATCGGTATTATCACCAATAATTTTGATAGAGTTCTTATTAGCACCTACAGTTCCATCAGAACCAAGACCATAGAATTTGGCCTCGTATGTGGTTTCATCCATAGAAACCTCCTCCTTAACAGGAAGAGATTTAAATGTAACATCATCTACAATACCGATTGTGAAATCGTTCTTAGGAATATTAAGAGAGAGATTTTCGTAAACCGACAGAATCTGTGATGGTGTAGTGTCTTTAGAAGAGAGTCCGTAAATACCACCTACAATCTCGGGTGCATTTTCTTTTCCGTAGAAGCTGTCCTTCACATCAAGATACATTGGCTGACCCGGAGCGCCCGGTTCTTTTGTACGATCAAGTACAGCAATACGTTTTACTGTTTCAGGTATAACTGAAAGGAATGCCTCAGCTTTAAAAGGACGATACAGGTGTACTGCAACAACACCCACTTTCTCACCGTTTGCTCTCAGATGGTCAACAGCTTCTCTGATAGTTTCGGTTACCGATCCCATTGCAATGATTACTCTATCTGCTTCGGGATCTCCGTAATAGTCAAACAGACCATATTTGCGTCCTGTTACCTCAGCAAGCTTTCCGAGATACTTCTCTACTATATCAGGTACGTTATCATAAAATGGATTAGATGCTTCGCGTGCCTGGAAATAGATATCATCGTTCTGTGCCGTTCCTCTGGTAACCGGATTATCAGGTGTAAGAGCTCTTTCACGGAACTCTTTCAGTGCATCCTGATTTAAAAGCGGAGCCAGATCTTCATTAGATAATGCTTCGATCTTCTGGATTTCGTGTGATGTGCGGAACCCATCGAAATAATGCAGGAATGGAACACGACTTTCAATAGCTGCAAGGTGAGCTACTGCTGCAAGGTCCATTACCTCCTGAACGGAGCCGGTAGCGAAAAGCGCAAAACCGGTAGGTCTTGCCGCCATAACATCCTGATGATCACCAAATATTGATAATGCATGAGATGCAAGAGCACGTGCTGATACATGAAATACTCCGGGCAGAAGTTCACCGGCCATCTTATACATATTAGGTAACATCAGAAGTAACCCCTGTGATGCTGTAAATGTAGTTGTTAACGCACCGGCCTGCAGTGATCCGTGCATAGCGCCGGCAGCACCGGCTTCTGATTGCATTTCCTGTACTAGGACCGGCTGTCCGAAAAGGTTTTTTCTTCCGGCTGCCGCCCATTCATCTACATACTCTGCCATGGTAGACGAGGGAGTAATCGGGTAAATTGCAGCTACCTCGCTAAACATATAGGCGATATGTGCTGCAGCCTGATTACCGTCGCAGGTTAAGAATTTTTTTTGTTTTGCCATAATTATATGATACTATATACTTAAAGATTTCAAGCGCAGTTAATTACTTATTATTCATGTGTGATTTAGACTACGAAATTACTATAAAAAAGCGTAAGCAACAAACGAAAACATATTTTTGTTCACCGAAACCTGACAAAAGCTCACATCACTACAATGTGAATATTTATTAATTTTTGATCTTAAATCTGATTTTTATGTTATACTTGTAAGAACTACGAATTCATAACTTATGAAAATTATTATTATAGCCAACCGGCTACCGGTGAAAATTGAACGTACTGATGATGGTTTTAACATCATCAGAAGTGAGGGAGGATTAGCGACAGGATTAGGATCGCTTGAAACAGAATCTGACATATACTGGGTGGGCTGGCCCGGAATCCATACAGAAGATGAGGATGAGAAAAAAGAGATTACCGAGAGACTGCATGAATTAAATTTCCATCCGGTTTTTTTATCGGCAGGTCAGATCGAAAACTACTATGAAGGCTACAGCAACAGTACCATCTGGCCGCTGTGTCACTACTTCTTCTCTTTTATAGAGTATAAAGCTGAATATTGGGAGGCTTACCAAGAGGTAAATTCGTTATTCTGCAACGAAGCTCTTCCTTTTATTGAGAATGATGATATTGTATGGGTACAGGATTATCAACTGATGCTGCTTCCCAAAAAGATTCGTGAT
The DNA here is from genome assembly GCA_028683355.1 of Fermentimonas sp. Classification (GTDB taxonomy): domain Bacteria; phylum Bacteroidota; class Bacteroidia; order Bacteroidales; family Dysgonomonadaceae; genus Proteiniphilum. Next base: position 7,967 of record JAQUIZ010000030.1, on the reverse strand, counting down.
AAAAAGCCTAATGCCAATATAGGTTACTTCCATCACATTCCTTTCCCCTCATACGAACTTTTCAGGGTACTCCCTGAAAGAGAGGAGATACTGGAGGGTTTGCTGGGAGCCGACCTGATCGGTTTTCATACTCATGACTACATGCGTCACTTTATAAGTGCTATATACAGGGTGCTTAATCTCAACTGCAACCTGGATGAGATCAACCTCGACAACCGTATAGTACATATCGACGCTTTCCCGATGGGAATTAACTACGAACAGTATAATCAGGCACCCAACCTTCCGAAGGTGAAGGAGAAATCGGATTTGCTGAAAGAAAAACTTGGTGACAGAAGTATAATCTTGTCTGTCGACCGTCTGGATTACAGCAAGGGAATACTGCACCGACTTAACGGTTTCGCTCAGTTTCTTGATCACCATCCCGAGTATCACGAAAAAGTATCTCTGGCAATGATTGTGGTGCCTTCACGCGACACAGTTGATATTTATGCGGAGCTTAAAACTAAAATGGACCAGCTGATTGGTGAGATCAATGGAAAATACTCCAGACTGGGCTGGAATCCAATCTTCTATTTCTACAGAAGCTTCAGCTTTGAGGAGCTTGTGGCTATGTATGATGTTGCCGAAATAGCTTTGGTCACACCACTCAGGGATGGAATGAACTTAGTTGCAAAGGAATATCTGGCAACCAAGTGCAACAAACCGGGAGCACTTATTTTAAGTGAAATGGCCGGTGCGGCTATTGAGCTTCAGGATGCCATAATAATTAATCCTAATGATACTGATCAGATAGAAAGTGCCATACTGCAAGCGCTGAATATGCCAGAGAAGGAGAAAAAAGAGCGCCTGGATAAAATGCAGAAGAGAATCTCGAGGCAGGATGTAAAAAAGTGGGCTAATGATTTTGTGAAAGAACTTCTGAACATCAAAACTCAAAATAAAGAGATACTGCAGAAAGTGGTTGGCAAGAGACAACTCACTCAAATTAAAAAAGCGTATGATGATGCGGAGAAACGACTAATCATGCTTGATTATGACGGCACTCTTTCTCCTTTTACCAGTAAGCCGGAGGATGCGATTCCCTCAGCAGGGGTACTTGAATTACTGAAAGAGATAAATGCCGATCCCAAAAATAAAGTAGTTATTAACAGTGGCAGAAATCATCAGATACTGGATAAATGGTTCAAAGGACTTAATCTTGATTTTGCTGCTGAACATGGAATGTTTTATAAAGAGAATAACAAATGGCATAAAAATATTACCGATGACGTAGTTTGGGATGATGAGATTCTGAACATTATACAGCATGCTATAGATAAAACACCCCGTTCATACATGGAACAGAAGGAAGCCTCTCTTGTATGGCATTACCGTAATGTGGACATCTGGCTTGCCGAACTCCGCTCTCAGCAACTGGTTAACGCGCTGATTGGTCCTTGTGCACGACTGAACCTTCAAATTGTACCTGGCAACAAAGTAGTGGAGGTAAAACCACCTGATTTTACAAAAGGGAGTGAAGTTCTTCGTCGATTATCACAGGCGGATTATGACTTTGTGCTTGCAATTGGTGATGATACAACGGATGAGGACATGTTTCGAGTATTGCCACCAGACGGAGTAAGTGTGAAGGTAGGTAATTTCTCTCCTGCAGCCAAATACCGGATTCCGCTGCAATCTTCTGTCGTGCCGTTCCTGACTAATCTCATTAAATAACATGAATTTTATTGATAATATAACAACTAACGAATCTTTAAGGTATCTGCTTATTGCACTGACTTTCATTGTACTCTTTATTATACTTGCAGGTATATATAATTTTATAATTAAAAGATGGCGAATACGTACACATAAGAGCAAAAGCAAGATAGATGATTTTATTGTGCGCCTGTTCAGGGTGCCCGGAACATGGGCTATTTTCGCAATCATGCTGAACGTTTTCAGCTCATACTTAAGAGAAGACGAAAAGGTTTTCTCTTTTCTGCAAAAGATAAGTGAAATACTGCTTATACTTATTGTAGGATGGCTGATAATACAGGTGGTGAGAGCTCTGTTTCATTACTGGCAGAAAAAGCTGGATATCAACAATGCAAACAATCTTGAAGCCAGAAAAAAACTCACGCAGGTGAGCATGATCGAGAGAATAGTGATAATTTCAATCACCTTTATATTTGTCTCCATTGCCCTGATGTCAATAGAATCAATTAGGGAACTAGGGGTAAGCCTTCTCGCATCAGCAGGTGTTGCGGGTATCATTCTCGGCTTTGCAGCACAGCGTAGCTTTGGCCAGATTTTTTCAGGAATACAGATTGCCTTTACTCAGCCAATCAGGATTGACGATGTTGTGGTTATTGAAGGTGAATGGGGGCGAATAGAAGAGATAAATATAACCTATGCAGTAGTTAATATATGGGATCAGAGACGGTTGATTGTTCCAATTGATTATTTCCTAAACAACCCCATTCAAAACTGGACCCGAACGGAATCTGATATCCTGGGAACAGCAATGCTTTATGTATCTTATGATCTGCCCGTAGATCCTTTAAGGGAAGAGCTTGCCAGGTTAGTAAAAGATAACCCAAACTGGGATGGCAGGGTTCAGAATATTCAGGTAACAGAAAGCAAGCAGTGGTATAAGGAGCTGCGTGTACTTGTCAGCAGCTCCGACTCAGGAAAGAACTGGGATCTGAGGGTTTATGTTCGTGAAAAGCTGATCGACTTCATCAACGAGAACTATCCGGGATCTTTCGCAAAGGTTAATGCGGCTCCCGCCGGAGGCGGAGCATCACAACACTTAACTTAAGGCCTTATAAACTTCGAGAGTTTCTTCTCTTCTGAAAAGAGTGCGGCTGTATTTATAAATGCCAGATGCGAATAGGCCTGCGGGAAATTACCCAACTGCCTTTTGGTCTCGAAATCAAGATCTTCACTATACATACCAAGGTGGTTGGAGTATGAAATCATATTCTCAAAAAGCTCACGTGCTTCGTCCTTCTCACCTATCATATACAGAGCATCAATAAGCCAGAATGTACAGATCGTGAAAGAGGATGTTGGAACCCCAAAATCATCTTCTGCCTTGTATCTGTACATCAAACCTTCGTGAAAAAGATTTTCCTTGATATACTTTACAGTTTTCACGAAACGCTCGTCACCTGCATCTATAAAGTCATAAAAATACATCAGAAGTAACGAGGAATCAGCATCTCTGTTATCATATGCCTGTGTAAAGGTTTGCAACTCTTCGTTCCACCCCTTTTCATGCACCTCTTTTTTGATAATATCAGCCTCCTTACGCCACTCAATAGCGTAATAATCTCGTTGCAGAAGTTCGGCAATCAGAGATGCCCTGTCTACTGCAACCCAGCTCATCACTTTAGAGAAAACAAAGTGATGCTTTTTTGTACGGTATTCCCAAATACTTCTGTCAGGGTTCTTCCATGATGCAAGTACAGCACGAACAAGATTCTTGATAATCTCCCAAATCTCTTCTATTTCATCCAAAGTGCCGGGGAAATATAGATAGTATTTATAGATAACATCAAGAAGGTATCCAATGGAGTCGTTCTGTTCCTGATAGTAGGCAGCGTTACCAATCCTCACAGGGTGTGAGTTTGCATAACCTGACAAATGAGGCAGTATCTCTTCAGAGAGATCTCTCTCACCGCGAATACCATACATTATTTGTACAGGCTCATTCCTTGATGATTTCAATATTCGTTTAATGAATTCGATAAAACGCTTGGCAGCCGACTTCTGCTTCATGAACAGCAGAGTATCTATCGACATGGATGCATCCCTAAGCCAGCAGTAACGATAATCCCAATTGCGTGTTTCACCTATTGTTTCGGGCAGACTGGTTGTTATTGCTGCCAGCATTGCTCCTGAATTCTGATACGACAATAGTTTCAGAACAAGGAGACTGCGCTTGATCATATCGTTGTACTGAACGTAATCTCTTGATCTGTTTACAAAATTAAGCCAGTACACTTTTGTTCGTTCAAACTCCAGCAGAATGCGGTTTATGTCTACCGTTACCAGCTTCTGATTATAGGAGAGGAGAAAAAACTGGTGATCAGTAATAACCATCTCTTCTCTGTTAAGCACTTTCTCCTTATCAAAGCTGGTATAGAGATACACCTTATCTTCCGAATTCTCAACTGAGTGGCTTTTGATATAATTACCTACTATTTCGTGACGCACCTCCTCACGTGCATAATTTAACTTAGGATCATAAACTACCCTCACAGAAGGTGCTCCTTTAAATACTCTTATGTATCTATGTATCTCGGGAGGCATGTAGTGGCGCAGGTCGCTGGTTCTGTACCTTGGCATATAGTCGAAAAGAATAAAACCATGCTCGGGCGACTCAAACCGGGTCATCAATATATTTGTATGTCCGTTATATTTTTGTGTAATATTATAATCATCAGAGACTTCGAAATGAAAACTACCCCCTTTTTCTTTATCAAGCAGTTTTGCAAATATTGATGGTGAATCAAAATCAGGTAAACAAAACCAGTCGATGCTTCCCGTTTTTGATACTAATGCTGCTGTCCGGCAATTGCCAATAATCCCATAATCAAGGTTATCCATAAACGTATTATTTATTTTTTTTAAAATGCACAAACCTTATAACGCACCGGGATGCATTCAGGTTTAAAATAATTAACCCGGGAGCCCGGGCATTTCATTTAATCAACAGTCATAAAGCCTAATTATCAGCCAAATGAACTATTGTATAAAATAAGGTGTAATTTCTCCGCGCAGAGGAATCTGCATCAGTTGTTTTACCTCTGCATTAGTTCTTCCGTTCCCAAACAAAGACATCATTTTTGTAAGAGCAGCCTCAGTTGTGATATCGTGACCGCTCACAACTCCCAGCTTCTCCAGTTGTCGGCCATTTTCGTAACGGTGCATTTCAACACTGCCGTAAAGACACTGGGTAACGTTTACAATCACTAATTCTTTTTCTATGGCAGCTCTCAGCAATTTGATGAACCATGGGTATATCGGTGAGTTGCCTGTTCCGAATGTTTCAAGTATAACACCTTTCAACCCCGGAATCTCTAAATGCGCTTTTACTACCTCCTGAGTAATTCCGGGAAACAATTTCAGAACAACAACATTTTGACTGAGACTGTAATGAAATTTTACCGGAGCGTTGTAATCAGGTTTAAGTATATCGTGGGTGTTGTATTTGATATCCAGTCCCGACTCCGCCAGATAGGGGCAGTTGGGACTTGTAAATGCACTGAAATGATCTGCATTTAGTTTGGTTGTCCTGTTACCTCTCATCAGCAGATTCTGCATATAAACACTCATTTCCGGCACCTTTGGATGTCCGTCAGAATCTTTATCTGCAGAAATTTCAAGTGCAGTAATAAGATTCTCTTTTGCATCCGAACGAAGTTTGCCAATGGGCAGCTGAGACCCTGTCAGAATAACGGGCTTGGTTAGGTTTTCACACATAAAACTCAATGCAGAGGCTGTGTAAGCCATAGTATCGGTACCATGAAGTATAACAAAACCATCATACATATCATAATGCGATTCTATAACTTTTATCATCTCCTGCCATATCTCAATTGTAATATCCGAGGAGTCGATGGGAGGATTAAACTGATAACTTTCCACGTTAAAGTTCAGTTTTTTCATCTCTGGAATATTTGAGCGAAGATGACTAAAATCGAAAGGCTCGAGAGCACCGGTTTCCTTGTTTTCTAACATTCCAATAGTTCCACCGGTGTAAATCAACAATACATTAGCATTTCTATCAATCATACAAGAGTATTTTAATACAAAAATAGCAATTTGATATTATCTTCTACCATTATGACAAAGATTTTTTATGATAAGCTCTGTTACAGAAATTTATCGAACCAATATGCCAATTGTTTGTTTTATATTGAATAGAATAACATTAATCAAATTAAAACAAGTATTATTTATGGTAACCCATTCAATTAAAACCAGTTGGAGAGAGAACAATATTTTTGATACGGATATTGACGGACATACCGTAACAATAGATTTAGCCGAAGAAGCGGGGGGTAATAATGCGGGACCGAGACCCAAAAAGCTTATGCTGGTTGCAGCAGCAGGTTGCTCAGGCCTCGATGTAGTAGAGATGGCACGTAAGATGCGGCTCGACATTAAGAGTTTTGATATCCGCATTGATGCTGAAACAGCTGAAGAATACCCGAAAGAGTACACATCGATGAAAGTGATATATGAATTTGAAGGTGATAACCTGCCAAAAGAAAAACTCGAGAAAGCCTGCAAACTGTCATTCGATAAATACTGTGGTGTATTGGGGTTATATAAAAAAGCAGCTGATGTTACTTATGAGGTAGTTGTCCGCAATGGATAAAACTTTTTAGACCGCATTACAGAAAAATTTCCATATATTTTCATATCTTTGCAGCAGGTTTATCATTAATCAATCGAACATTCTTAAAAAACATATAAAACATAGGAACTATGCAAACAATGGACTCATTTAATTTTGCCGACAAGAAGGCATTCGTGCGTGTGGATTTCAATGTGCCGCTCGATGAAAACTTCAACATCACTGATGACACACGTATCCGTGCAGCTGTACCCACTCTTAAAAAGATTCTTAAAGATGGCGGCAGCGTGATTATCGGATCACATCTGGGCAGACCAAAAGGTGCTACCGACAAATTCTCATTAAAGCACATATTAGCACGTGTATCAGAACTTCTTGAAGTGGATGTTCAATTTGCAGAGGATTGTATAGGTGAAAACACCGAGGCAATGGTTGCCGCTCTTCGTCCGGGCGAAGCACTTCTTCTCGAAAATCTTCGTTTCTATGCAGAGGAAGAAGGTAAACCACGTGATGTGGCTGCCGATGCAACTGAAGAAGAAGTTGCAAACACAAAAAAAGCACTCAAAGAATCACAGAAAGTTTTCACAGAAAAACTCGCTTCTTACGCAGATGTATATGTGAATGATGCCTTTGGCACCGCTCACCGTGCTCACGCATCTACTGCTCTTATTGCTGATCATTTCGACAGCGATCATAAACTTTTCGGATATCTGCTTCAGAACGAAATCACTGCTGTAGAAAAAGTGATGAAAGAAACAGAGAAACCATTTACTGCTATCATGGGTGGTTCTAAGGTATCTACTAAAATTGAAATTATCAAGAACCTTCTGGATAAGGTAGACAATCTGATTCTTGCAGGTGGTATGACATATACCTTTGCAAAAGCATTCGGTGGAAAAATCGGCAACTCTATCGTGGAAGATGATAAGCTGGATCTTGCAAAGGAGATCGTGGAACTTGCCAAAGAAAAGGGTGTAAATCTTGTTCTTGCAACTGACACAAAGATTGCTGACAGCTTCAGCAATGATGCTAAAACCAACTTTGCTTCCGTAAAAGATATACCTGAAGGATGGGAAGGGCTGGATATCGGTCCTGAATCTGAAAAAGCATTTACTGAAGTAATCAAAAACTCAAAAACCATCCTTTGGAACGGTCCGGTTGGCGTATTTGAGTTTGACAACTTCGAGAAGGGTTCACGTACAGTTTCTGATGCAATTGTAGAGGCAACTAAAAACGGTGCTTTCTCTCTTGTAGGCGGTGGCGACTCGGTAGCATGTGTAAACAAATTCGGTCACGCCGATGATGTTTCATACGTATCTACCGGTGGTGGTGCATTGCTTGAGATGATTGAAGGAAAAGTATTACCGGGAATTAAAGCTATCAGAGGGTATTAATACTCCTGACTAACAAAGCCATAAAATATCCACAGGGGCGGGTCATTTGTTTGACTCCGCCCCTGTTTCATTTTATAAGATTGAACTAATATACAGTGAATACAAGTGATCTGAATTTGATGCACAAAAACTATACATGAGCTTTCATCTCCTCATTAAAATATGAGGTTGATATGAAGAGATATTGAAGTAGATATGTAGTTGATTCGGACTTGGTACAG
>JAQUIZ010000029.1:4488-26014 GCA_028683355.1 Fermentimonas sp. | reverse complement strand
TTCGGATAGCCAGTACCCAATTTCAGTTTTCTTGTTAGCTTTGTCCGTATCCTTGAATCCAACGATACCTGCAAACTGGCCATTATATCTTATTGTAAAAACATATTCAAAACGTTCTATATCAGCATTAATAACGGAATTCACATACATTTCAGAATCAGTTAGATCCTTTGTCGTCTCAACAAATGGCAACCATTTGCCAAGATAGGTCCTTTGTGAATCGATAGTCTCAAAAATATCTTTAGCATCGGTAAGTTTCAACTGTCTGAGTTCTATATTTTCATCAATTCTCAAGATCATATAACTATAAAATTAACATTATGAAATTATAATGATTTATTGTCTCATAGTAACCTGTTAACGTTATCACAAGTCCATTTATATACCTGAACTAAGATATCTTTAAATGTCAAAATCAATAATCCTTGTAAAACTTCTCCAAACGCTCTCTTTCAGGTTCAAAAAGATCTGCTACTTTCTTATTTACTTTCCCGAAGAATGAAAGAATTATGTCAGGACCGTTCTTTTTCGTAATTTTTTTCCAAGTACCAATTACTTTTCCATTAAGCATTATGGTTGGAGAAAATATACCGTTTTTGGTAACAATCTTTCTTAAGTGTTCAGAGTCAAAAATCTCAGTACGATCTTTATAGCTTACCAAAAACTCATCAAAAGGAGCAAGTAACAGGGCAGAGTCATTATCAGAAGGTGGAGTTTTTATATCATTTGCCATCCAGCATTCTCTTCCATTTACCATCTCACAAACAAAATCCGGCCGGATCATCTCAACTGCTTTTCTACACTCAGTCACCGTAAGCCCCGACCACCACACAAAATCTTCTAACGATGCTGGTCCATGGCTTCTGAAAAATTTACCTGCCAGCCGTTTCAATGATTCATCTCTGGTAATATTTTTTTTGAAAGGAACCCACTCTTCCAAAAGAGTATATGTTTGTTTATTACCTGCCAACCTGCCGTTCACTATAATACCTTCAAGTTCTGCAAAGCTAAGAAGTACCGATAATTGATCATCTTCAAATTCGAAACTTTCATTTTTCAGTTTGTTTTTAATCTCTTGTTTTGTAAGGTGTTCACCATCTATAAGAATGTTTTCAATATAAGGTAAGTGGCTGTATAGTAGGGTCTCATCAGCTTTAAGCATCTTGGCATAAGATTGATAAACCAGCTTCAAACGGGGGTAAGAGAGTTCATACATCCAGTAAATATCTTCAGCAGTTACAAAATGCCATGTAGGTCTAAGTATATGAGTGCGAATGATATCGCCTCTGTTGAGTGCATCAGTCACATCTTTATTGTTGCTTTCAGGTAAACGCGCACCGATAGCCCATTTTGCTAAATCCAAAGCTTGTGATTGCATTGCACACATGTATTTAACTACTTCAACAGGCTCTTTATGATTATGAGTCGAAAGTAGTTGATTAAATAGACGCAAGTTAAGTAGCTCTGAGCTATTCATATGAACAAATATTTAAGCTCAAAAGTACAATTTTATTCTTGCTAAATTAATATACTTGCCAGCAAATTAATTTGTTGCCGTCATTTCGGCCCTATGTTTGATTCTGATTTTATTAAAACGAGAGTTATAGTTTTTTTAAGGAGCATTTAGATTAAATATTTGAAAAGGTTTAATTTCAATTTTTCAATCTAAATTCATTAGGAGTTGTTCCAGTTCTTTGCTTAAACAATCTGCTAAAATGCTGAGGATACTTAAATCCTAATTCATAAGCAACTTCATTTACAGATTTACTGGAATCATATAACTTCACTTTAGCAACATTAATTATTTTTGTTTGAATATATTCCTGAGCAGATATTCCTGTTTCTTTTTTAATTAAGTCTCCAAAGTAATTTGCAGATAATTTGAGTTCTTCGGCACACCAGGTAACGGTTGGGAGCCCTATATTATCAGGATTGTCAGATGAGAAATATCGGTTCAACAGGCTTTCAAATCGCTCTAAAATGCCTTTATTGCTATTATCTCTTGTAATAAACTGGCGATCATAGAAGCGAGTGCAATAATCCAGGAAAAGCTCAATATTAGATACTATCAAATGTTTGCTATGTTTATCAATGGAATGCTGCAATTCATATTCAATTTTAGCAAAACAATCTAATATTATTCTTCTCTCTTGTTCTGATAAATGCAATGCTTCATTTACAGCATATGAGAAGAAGTGATATTCATTAATATGTTCTCCCAATTTTGTGCCAACTAATAGATCAGGATGAAACACCAATGCCAAGCCTTGCGGTTGATAGTAATCCTCTCCATACTGTCCAATAACCTGTCCGGGAGCAAGAAAAATGAGTGTTCCTTCTTCATAATCATAATTGCTTAAACCGTAGCGTAAATCACCACACATTATCTTTTTTAAGAAAACGGTATAAAATGAATAGCGAAGTCTTCTGAGTTGTCTTGGATTGGCTTTGTCCAGATGAACAACGCTTACTAATGGATGTAGTGTCTCCTGATTATTGAAATCATTATATTCCTTAATACTCTTAAAATTAATTATTGTATCCATGATTATTTAGTTTATTTGCAAAACTACAAAAATATCTAATTTATATGCCTGTAATATCTTTTAATCAGTATAATTGGTAGTAAATAAGTGATTTATATAGGTTAACTCTTAAATATTGACCTTATGTTTGTATCATAATCTTTTCATTTGAAATTGAAAATAAACAACTATAGCCTTATGAACATTAAAAACTTAAAAACTAACACATTATTTCTGTTTGCACTAACATTAATTATTTTGACAGGATGCAAGCCAGATAATAATACAGACGAGAAAAATGATCTAATTGTAATAAAAGAACAGGGAAGCTTTATGGTAGGAGGAAGTGTATTAACTTCTCCCGGTGAGTTTAACCCTTATACGAGAACGGCTGAGGGACAAACCTATCATGGCGATCACGCATATATTACTTACCAAATACCTGATAAAGCAAAGAAGCTGCCATTGGTTTTCTGGCATGGATTCGGACAGTTTTCCAAAACGTGGGAAACAACGCCTGATGGAAGAGAGGGTTTTCAGAATATATTCCTGCGACGAGATTTTAGTGTATATTTGATCACTCAGCCACGCAGAGGTAATGCCGGTAAAAGCACCGTAGAGGCAAATATTAAACCTACCACAGATGAGCAAGAGTGGTTTGGTACTTTCAGGCTGGGTATATGGCCTGAATATTTCGAAGGAGTTCAATTTGATAAAAGTGAAGAGACACTTAATCAGTATTTTAGACAAATAACACCCAATGTTGGTCCTTTCGATACAGAAGTAATAGTAACTGCAACATCACAACTGTTTGATAAAATAGGCGATGGAATACTTGTTTCTCATTCACAATCAGGTGGTTTTGGATGGCTCACAGCTATTGATAATGACAACATAAAAGCAATTGTTTCATACGAGCCGGGCAGCGGATTTGTGTTTCCTGAAGGTGAGGTACCGGCTCCTATTGAAAGTTCATCTGGCCCACTTTCAGCAAACAGCATTCCTATGGACGATTTCATGAAGCTAACAAAAATTCCAATAATCATTTACTATGGTGATTTTATTCCTGCTGAACCTTCTGATAATCCAGGTGCCGACGGATGGCGTACACGCCTGGAGATGGCGCGACTTTGGAGTGATGTTGTTAATAAATATGGTGGCGATGTTAAAGTAGTTCATTTGCCGGAGATTGGTGTTTTTGGTAATACCCATTTCCCTTTTTCCGACTTAAACAATATAGAAATTGCTGATTTAATGTCCGCTTGGTTAAATGAGAAGGGTTTAGACAAATAACAAATTAATTATTTATGTCATGAAAAGAATGATTGTCAATTTCTTAATCGCCGTTATGTTAGGTTCCACATCAATATTAGTTTTTAGCCAGAACCAACCCATAAACCCTTTTGGATTGGTTTATCAAGATGCTATTAAAGAAAATATTCCGGGTAAAGTAAACATCCACCCTGTAACATATAAACTAAATGGTATCTATATCTCTGCAAATGTTTATACACCTGCAAACTACGACCCCTCAAAAAGGTATCCTGCTATTGTAGTGGCTCACCCAAATGGAGGTGTAAAAGAGCAGGTTACCGGTCTTTATGCTCAACGTTTGGCAGAAGCCGGATATATAACCATTGCGGCTGATGCTTCTTATCAGGGTGCTAGCGGAGGCGAACCCCGTAATACTGACAGACCTGCCAACCGTGTTGAGGATATTAGAGGCATGGCAGATTTTATTTCAAATTATGCCGGAGTTAATTCTAAACAACTTGGTCTGCTTGGTATATGCGGTGGTGGGGGCTATTCATTAAAGGCTGCTCAGACCGACAAGCGGTTTAAGGTCGTTTCCACACTAAGTATGTTCAATACAGGTATAGTTCGTCGCAACGGATTTCATGACTCACAAATATCCACTATTCAGGAGAGGCTGAAACAAGCAACTGAAGCTCGTGCTCTTGAAGTTGAAGGAGGTGAGGTGCTTTACCTGGGAGAAACTGTACCTTCTGATGAACAAGCAGATGCAATGCCATTTGATCTTTACCGCGAAGGTCACTATTATTATTTTCGTACACACGCACATCCAAATTCAACATTCAGATATACATTAAGTAGTCTGCTTTACCTGATGGATTTTGATGCAGCTGCAAATATGGATCTGATTACTCAGCCACTACTGATGATTTCAGGAAGTAAGTCTGATACACATTATATGACAGAAGACGCTTTTAAAAAAGCAACAGGTACAGATGACAAAGAGATGTTTTTAATCCCGAATGCAACACATATACAAACTTATTACGTGCCGGAGTATGTTGATCAGGCAGTAGATAAACTGACAGAGTTTTTTGGAAAGCATTTGTCGTCACCAGTAGTTCAAACGACTTATGGAGTACTGCAAGGTACAACAGATAAGGGTATCGATAGTTTTAAGGGAATACCTTATGCCGCACCTCCAGTGGGTGAGTTCAGATGGCGGGCACCACAGCCTGTTTCAGCATGGGAAGGCGTTCGCGATGCTACAGAGTTCGGACCTAATGCAGCACAGGCAGGATGGCCCCGTGGCTCAGGTACAATTGCTCAAGGATCTTCAGAAGATTGTCTTTATCTTAATCTGTGGCTGCCAGCAGGCACTAAAACAGATGCTAAACTTCCTGTAATGGTATGGATACATGGAGGTGCTTTTGTTGGAGGTAGTGGTTCGGGTTCTGCCGATTTAGGGAATCAGTTCGCGAAAAAAGGTGTAATGCTGGTAACTATAAACTATCGCCTTGGACGCCTTGGACATTTTGCTTTCCCTGCCCTTAGCCTTGAACATCCTGAAGAACCAAAAGGCAGTTACGCTTTCATGGATCAAATTGCCGCATTAAAATGGATACAGGAAAATATTGCTGCATTTGGAGGAGATCCTGGTAATGTAACAATCTTTGGTCAATCAGCAGGAGGTGTATCAGTACATTCACTTCTAACAATTCCATCCGCTAAAGGGTTGTTCCATAAGGCAATAAGTCAGTCCGGTGGTGGCAGAGATGGCGTTCTAACGGGCAGACCCATCAAAAGAGATAATCTCGATCCACTTTATACTGTTTCTGCAGAAACTATCGGAATTAATTTTGCTCGTCGTCACGGAATAGAAGGTACTGATGTAGCAGCTTTAGCAAAACTACGAGCATTAAGCGTAGAAGAAATTGTTGATGGAGGCATGGAATCAGATGGGGAAGATGGTCCTCGCACATATTCAGGTCCCATTTTAGATGGTGTGTTTGTAGCCGAAACTGCCGAAAGTGCTTATAAGGCAGGAAGACAAGCAAAAGTTCCACTTATCATTGGAAGCACAAGTGCAGAAATTGGAGGAGGGTTTATAAACTCGAGCAATTCAAAAGAAGAGTTGTTTGCACTTTTTGGTGCACTAGAGACTGAGGCTAAGTCGGCTTATGATCCACAAGGTGATAAAGAGTTTGCAGAAGTGATTGCTCTGTTTAATACCGATTGGGGATGGGCAGAACCAGGTCGAATGACTGCAAGGGAATTTATTGCCCAAGGTCTACCTGTATTTATCTACAACTTTGGTTACGTAGCACCACAGATGAGAGAACGCTCACCATTTGGTGCCGGTCACGGAGCTGAAATTCCATATGTATTTAATAATTTAAACAGTCGCAGAGAATCATCAGAAATATCATATGAAGAGAAAAACCTTGCAGAGACAATGAATAACTATTGGGCCAACTTTGCAAAAACAGGTAATCCCAATGGAAATGATTTACCAAATTGGCCTCTTTACAATATTCAAAATGAACAGATATTAGATGTTGGTCCAGATGGTATGCCGGTTGGTAAATCAGACCCAAGAAAAGCAAGACTTGATGTTATTGAGAAAGGGTTTGAACAAAGAACAAATATTCAAACAAGAGGTGGTTTTTAAAAAATATATATGCATGAAATTAAATTCGAAAATGTTAATTCCATTACTATCAATATTATTATGTTTGCCAGTTAGTCTGATTGCAAATAATGAGGTTGTGTCAAGTAATAAGGTAGTAATAAATGATAGGTTTGTAGTAAGTGATGAGACAGTGGTAAATAATGAGGAAGTAGTCAATAATAGAATAAGTGAAGTTGAAGATGTTTTAAGCGAAAAGCAGCAACAAATAATTGCAATAGCAGCATTAACAGCCAATGGTGATCTTGAAAACCTTAAGAATGAGCTTGAGGCGGGACTTGATGCAGGTATGACCGTAAATCAAATTAAAGAAGCTATAATTCATGCATATGCCTATTGTGGCTTTCCCCGAAGCATAAGAGGTTTACAAACACTTATGGAGGTGTTGGAAACACGCAAGACGCAAGGGATAAATGATCAGTCGGGAGTTGAAGCTTCGCCAATAAATGATGATCGAAGCAGATACGACAGAGGAAAGGAGATCTTGGGGGAGCTTACCGGTGTACCGCAAGATGGACCCAGAACAGGTTATTCTGCATTTGCACCTCAAATTGAAATATTTCTCAAAGAGCACCTTTTTGCCGATTTGTTTGAACGGGATCTGTTAACTTATACAGAGAGAGAATTGGTTACAATATCTGTAATAGCCTCCATAGGTAATGCTGAGCCAATGCTGCAGTCGCATCTAAAAATCTGTCTTCATCTTGGAATAAGTCCGGAACAACTTCAACAGTTTGCAGATATAATTAATTCCAAAGTTGGAGGAACTAAAGCTAATTCTGCTCAACAAGTATTGAATAATGTCCTTTCAGAATTGAATTATGACTCTTCTGCAATCTCCAAAGGAATAAGTGAAATATTTCCTCAGGGTGAATTAATAGAAAATAATTTCACAGGAAATGCCTGGCATACAAGACTTGTTACAGATAGAGATAACTTCAATACAACAGTTGGCAATGTAGTGTTTGAGCCAAAAGCAAGAACTAACTGGCATTCACATCCCGGGGGACAATTATTGCTGTGTACAAGAGGCAAAGGTTACTATCAGGAAAAAGGTAAACCTAAACAGGTACTTAATCCAGGTGATGTAGTAGAAATTAAACCTGACATAATACACTGGCACGGAGCTGCACCTGATAGTGAGTTTGAGCATATTGCAATATCTCCTCAGCTTGACAAAGGAAGCGTAGTATGGCTGGAACCTGTTGTTGATGAGGAGTATTACAAATATTGAGATCGAAGGATATCACAAATTAACTCCGCTCATATTAGCGTACCTGTCACCCGTATGAGTTCCTAGGGGAATAATCGATTCCAAGAGATTCAGATCTTCCTGACTAAGCTCAATATTTGTGGCAGCAATATTCTCTTCTAAATACTTAACTCTTTTGGTACCGGGTATTGGTACATGACCTTTTGTAATTACCCATGCTAATGCAAGTTGCGAAAGAGTGATGTTTTTATTAGCAGCTACCTGTTTGATTTTATCTAACAGTATGCTGTTTTTATAGAACTGATCATCCTTAAAACGAGGAGTATTTCGTCTCCAGTCGCCCTCTTCCAAATCTTCGGGATGTTTAATTGTACCCGACAGAAACCCTCTTCCAAGGGGAGAGTAGGAGATGAGTCCAATACCCAGCTCTTTCAATGTATCCAGGATGCCCAGCTCTTCAATCTGTCGCTCAAAAAGGGAGTATTCCGACTGAATAGCAGTAAGCGGAAATATGCTATGAGCTTTACAGATAGTGCCTGAACCCACTTCAGACAAACCGATATATCTCACCTTTCCCTCTTTTACCAGCTCAGCCATAGCGTCAACAGTTTCTTCAATGGGAGTGTTTGCGTCTAATCGATGCAGGTAGTAAAGGTCGATATAATCTGTATTAAGATTTAGCAGTGAACGCTCCACTGCCTTTCTCAGATAGCTTTTGCTTCCATTTATTTTTCCTGTACGATTACCCTCATCATCTATCTCGACACCAAATTTGGTTGCAATTATATATTTGTCTCTATTGCCTGCTATAGCCTTTGCAACCAGTCTCTCATTCTCACCGTTACCATATATGTCGGCAGTATCCAGAAAATTACCTCCCAGTTCAAATGATCTGTGTATTGTGGAAATTGATTCTTTCTCGTCGGCTTTGCCGTAAACACCGGTTCCGTTCATTTTCGACATACCCATACATCCGAGACCGATAGTTGGTATTACGAGTCCTTGACTGCCAAGATTCACCTGCTTAATTGTTTTCATAAGTTATAAGTTTTTGTTTTATAACAAAATATAAACCTGTATGTTTCATGATTATATGATAATTTGTTTGTGTTTATGATAAAACAAATGCTGTTTCTTATTTAGAATGCAGTAAAAATAACTAGCTTTGTAATAATTATCAAACAATGATAGAATTGTAATTGACTAAAATCGTGCTTAATAAAATTATTCATCCATTCAGGACATTAAGAAACAGAACTTTTTCTAAACTATTTGCTTCACAAATTGCAAGCCTGCTAGGCGATTCTTTTATATGGCTTGGTTTGGCTCTTATATCCTATGAATTAAATCCTACCCAATCTTCATCTATACTCGCATTCGCACTTACAATGCGAGTATTGGCCTATATACTTTTATCTCCATTTTCCGGAATCGTTTCCGACCGTTTCAAGAGAAAAAATATTCTCTTGGTTACACAGCTAACTCGGATGTTGGTTGTGGGACTCCTGCTTTTTGTTTCAGCGGAATGGCAGTTATATGTATTGGTTTTTTTGTAAAATGCAGCTGCTGCATTTTACACTCCAACATATAGAGCGATTATTCCATTGATAGTTGATCGTAGAGAATATAGAGAAGCTAATGGACTATCTATGGCTGTGTTCCAGCTTTTAAGCGTTTTCGGTCCCGCGATAGCAGGCATATTTTCAATGTGGATAGGAGTTAAACAGTTATTCATGGTAAGTACTGCCATGTTATTTTTGAGTTTTATAACAATTTTCTCTATTCCAAGTGATTTGATTCAAAATATTATTACAATTGGAGAAAGTGATTTTAAGTCGCGTATAAACAGTGTCACCAAAGGCATACATTTGCTATTTGGTAATAAAATACTTCGGTTTTCATTAAGTATGGAGTTTGTAGCTGCAATTGCAGGTGCACTGGTTTTGGTAAACAGCGTAGCTTTAGTTAAAAATACAATGCAATTGGATGATTCGCACTATGGTTTGATAATGGCATTCTTTGGTTTAGGTGGTGCAATTACTGCATTCTTACTGGGAAGTTTAGATAAAAGTAAATCTCGCAGCTTATCTCTTATCAGCGGAGCATTACTTATATCTGTTTCAGTAAGTTTTGCAAATTTTGTTTCATTTAATGGTCTGGTTGTTTTATGGATTCTTGCGGGAATAGGACAGACCTTAGCCGATTTGCCATCAGAAACCCTTATAGGTGAAAATATCAATGTGAAAGATCAGGCAAATGTTTATGGTTCACACTTTGCTTTTTCACACCTCTGGTGGTTTATTGCTTATCCGGTTGCAGGCTTTTTAGGTAACACTTTTCCTGACAGATCATTTCTTTATGGTGGTATAATGTCTTTGTTTTTGACAGTTGCAGCAATCCTGATTTTCAAAAAACCATTCAGGAGAAGAAGGGAATCATAATTTATAAGCCTTAAATAAGCTGCTATTTTAAACTCAACTTGTACTTCATAATCTCCTCAAAATCATTTAGTTCTTCCATCTTATCAATATCAAGACTCAAAGGAAAAAGTTTGCCAGTAGAAGCTGCATCATTAAACTTATTTTTTATATCACTATTAATAGGAAGATCATTAATTCCCACCTTGGTCTTTTCTGTAAAATAAAACCCCGTCTTTATGAATACCTCCCATAAAGAAAGCCAAAAAACGGTCTTCTTTTTGTTAGAAACCTTACATAGCCATGCATTACCATCCCTGTAGAACCTCCATTCATACCCAAGTTTATATTCAGCAGTAATCATTTCAATCAAAGCCTTGTATACCTTATAAACATCTTTACCCAGACTGTCCTCAATTACTCTGTCAGTTGGCTCAACGTCAGAATCACGTAGAAGCATAGTTTCTTCTTTTTGTTTCATAATTTATTAGGGATTTAGTTTCCAGATCTTATCAGAAAAAGGCAGATATTCAGGAAGAGCAGCCGAGCCGTACCATTCATAGATATCATAGTCCAGAAGTCCTTCTGCAATTGCAGGGTCAGTTTTTAATATCTCATTTGCCTCTTCAAGTGAATTGATATTATGAAGTATAAAAATGCCCCTGTAGCTGTTTTCGTTCTTTCCCAAAGGACCGGCAACAATCATCTTTCCTTCATTTACCAGTCTGTTAATGTTCGTCATGTGGCCTCTAAAACTTTCGCTGATAATCGTCTGGTCAGTAGTTTTATTTGTGCCCGTTTTAAGAATGACAAGATAATATATTTTCATTCCTAAATCATCACCGCCCAATTTGTCGGCAAGTTGCTTGTCGTAATTAGGATTAGTAATTGTAGTATCATTCTGCAATATATTGGTTGTATTACCAAACGCTAAGTTTGCAACCAAAAGTGATATTAATAAAACCTTGTATTTCATTTCGCAGATAATTTTGTTGTGTTTATGAGTAATTAATTCAAAGTACAAGATTATTTATTTTTTCAATAAAAACTTCATTAAATTCAGATTATTGTATTATTTAATGTTACTTTTTCATTACTTGGCTCTGCACCTGTTACACTCTTTTAGACAACCTAGAAAAAGGAAGTAGAGGAGAGTTATTTGGGTTTCTTTCAGGTGTTATTTTTTTTATGTGTTAAAATATTTACCATGATTTCATTTTTTTTTGATGCTTTGAATGCATTGCCTGGAGTGTATTTCAGTTTGGGGCATATTTATCTATTATCGATTAATCTTCATTTAAGTTGGTCTTTTGTCGTTGTTTATGTACCTTTGCACCGCATTTGAAATAAAACTGCACTTCTGTTTATCTCACAAGGCATAGTAAATAAGTTTACAAATTGCTTCTCCGGAGTAGGTTTCTATTGCAATAGGGTTTATTTAATAGTTTTCCCATTTCACATACTGATTAAGGTTTTTGAACCTATGCTAAGGGCATTGGATTTGTCTTTTATGCACACTGATGTGCGTTGTGATGCATATATAAGATCAAAAATAAAGATATGTTATTTAAAAGATTTGTTTTATTAGTTACGTTATCAATATTTTCATTTACGGCATTCTCTCAAGCCGAGAGTAAAAAAGAGGGATTTAAAATAGGTGGCGCTCTGAGGTACAATATGCTTGCTACCAGCTACGAGAGTGGGGGGAGTAAGCTTAATCCAAAAGCAACATGGGATACATGGCGGCTTAATGTGGATGGTTCAATGAGTGGAATAGACCTTAGTTTTGAATATCGTTTTTATCCAACTTCCGATACCCACTTTATCCATCATGGATACTTCGGGTATGCTTTTTCAGACAATGTATATATGAATGTTGGGGTTTCTCAGGTGCCTTTTGGACTTCCTGGTTTTGCATCCCATTCATGGTGGTTTCAGATTCCATATTACTTGGGTCTGGAGGATGATTATGATATGGGGGTGAAGTTTGATCTTAAACCTATTGATAAGCTGGATCTAACATTGGCTTATTATAGACAACCCGAACCGGCAGGACCGGGTGCTGATGCTTCGGCTGGAAGGTATTCGTATGATGTTGTTCCGGGACAGGGTGCTTTTGTTGATAGCAATGGTGATATTGTTTTGGCAGATGCGGCAATACAGGAGTTAGACCAGTTTAATGCTCGCCTTGTGTGGCATTTTGCTGATAATTGGAATGTGGGCTTGTCGGCACAGGCTGGTGGTATTTATAACTCTTCGCTTGATGAGACTGACTTGTCAACTGCCTTTGCGGCTCACCTTGAGGGTGACTTTGGGCGATTTAATTTGAAAACAGAAGTTATACGTTATGATTATAGTGGCAAGAGCAACAGTGGACATGTCCTGGACGTGGTTCAGATGGGTGGCTATGGATATCACTATAGTGGAGGTGATGGTTATACCGGAGGTGTTGCTGCAAAAGCAAATGTTTATGTTGCCGGATTGGCATACACTTTTCCAGTAAGCTGGGGACCAATAACTTCTATACAGCCATATATTGACTATTCTATGGTGGATAAGGATGTGGAAATATTTCATGATACCCATTTCCTTATTCCGGGAATGCTTATCACGGCAGGTCCATTATATACCTATATCGACTATGCATTGGGTAAAAATCAGCCTTGGCTCACCGATTCTTTTGGTAAAGGATTGGGCTCGGGTGTTGAGGATCCGGGATGGAATAGTCGTTTTAATATAAATTTGGGATATTACTTCTAAAATCAAAAACGAACAAGTAGGTAATGATTGACAATAATAATGTTAAACTGAGGGTGGAAGACCTTACCCTCATCTTCGGCAAAAGAAAAAAGGAGGCGATTGCAATGTTAAAGCAGGGTGCTTCAAAAGCAGAAATTTTAGAGAAAACTAAATGTGCTGTTGGCATCAACAGAGCGAGCTTTGAAGTTTATGAAGGTGAGATCTTCGTGGTAATGGGGTTGTCGGGCAGTGGAAAATCTTCGTTGATTCGTTGTTTAAACAGGCTGAATGAACCTACCAAAGGGAAGGTGTTTTTTAAAGGTGAAGATATTACAGGTGAGAGCAATAACGAGCTGTTAAATACTCGCCGTTTTGAGATGAGTATGGTTTTTCAGAAGTTTGGACTACTCCCGCATAAAACAATTCTGGAGAATGCTGCTTTCGGTCTTGATATTAGAGGAGAAGAGAAGAGTGAGCGTGAGAAAAAAGCGTTAGCTGCACTAGAAACTGTTGGCTTGCAAGGTTACGAAGATCTGTATCCCTCGGCAATGTCTGGGGGGATGCAACAGCGAGTAGGACTAGCCAGAGCATTGGCTAATGATACTGAAGTACTGTTGATGGACGAGGCTTTTTCGGCTCTTGATCCGCTGATTAAGTCTGACATGCAGGACGAACTCTTGCAAATTCAGAAGAAAGTACAAAAGACGATAGTATTCATTACTCATGATTTAGACGAAGCTATTAAGTTGGGTGATAGAATTATGATTATGAAGGATGGTATAATCGAACAGATAGGTACTGCAGAGGAAATACTTACCAACCCGGCAAGCGAATATGTGAGTGCGTTTGTAGAGAAGGTTGATCGTAAAACAATTATTACAGCCGAGTCGCTAATGTTTACAAAGCCATCGCTATTGCGTTTACATAAAGACGGACCAATGAGGGCAATACGCAAGATGCGTGATCAGGGAGTGAAGTTTTTGCCTGTGGAAGATGATCAGAAAACTTTTCTGGGATATGTTTGGCTGAGAGATGTACTTGAGCTTGCAGAAAACAAAGAAAACTCATTGTTAAAAGCATTGAAAACTGAAGTTCCCAGTGTTTACAAAGAGTATACTGTAGAGGAGATGTTGCCACTTATATCAGGGAATTACTACCCTTTGGCTGTAGTTGATAAGGAGAATGGCAGGTTGTTGGGACTAGTGAACCAAACCTCGTTGATTATTGAGGCAACACGTTTTGGGGATGAAGAGGTTAAACAGTTAATAAAAAAAGCAAACGATATATAAGAGTCGCACGACTTTTAAAAACAGACTCTATGAATAGAATTATTGATTTAGGAAAATACATTGAAATTGGAATTAATGCCTTGGAGGAGAATTTTTCGTTTCTCTGGAGCGCGATGGACGATGGTATCTCGTGGATTGTGGATAGTATGAACAATCTGCTGCTGGCTACTCCGTTTGTTGTCTTTTTGCTTATAGTTTCACTGCTGGCTTATTATGCCAAAGCAGGTAACAAAATGTTTAAGAAAGAGGGTTTAAGGGAAGGTGTAGGATTAGTACTTTTTATTGTAATAGGTCTCTCTCTTATCTACGCAATGGGATATTGGAAAGATGCTATGCATACCACTACGCTGGTGTTGGTGTCTACGTTTATTGCTCTTATCCTGGGTATTCCTCTTGGAATATTGTCGGCTAAAAACAAAACAGCTGAGATAATTATCAAGCCCATACTTGATTTCATGCAAACAATGCCTGCCTTTGTTTACCTGATTCCGGCAATTTTCTTTTTTAGTGTTGGAAACACACCGGGCATTGTGGCTACGGTAATATTCTCGCTGCCTCCAGCGGTGCGACTCACCAGCCTTGGGATAAAGAATGTGCCGGAGGATGTTGTTGAGGCAGGACGTGCTTATGGTGCAACAGGTAAGCAGATTTTATACAAGATTGAATTACCGCTGGCTATGCCTACCATCCTAACCGGGGTGAATCAGGCAATATTGCTTGCCCTGTCGATGGTGGTTATAGCATCAATGGTAGGAGCCAGAGGATTAGGCAGCATAGTGTATCAAGGAATACAGCAAAACGATGTTGCAAAAGGGTTTGAGTCTGGACTTGGTATTGTGATTCTTGCAATTATTCTCGACCGTATAACCCAATCATTTGCTAATAAAAAAGAATAACAATCTCAAACTCCATATGGGATTAAATTGCCCTTGTGGTGTCTTATTGTTTTTTGAAAACAATAATGAATTAAGAATGTAAATTAAACCAAACAATAAAATTAGGATGAAAAATTTAAAGTATTATTTAAGTCTGCTGCTAGTTTCCGCTTTGCTATTTATTTCATGTGGAGGTGCTGCAGGCAGTGGAAATGATAAAGTAACCATTTTATACCCCAACTGGTCAGAAGGTGTAGCATTTACATATCTGGCTAAGGTGTCACTCGAGGATAAAGGGTATGATGTGGAACTTATTAACCTTGAACCCGGATTGATATTTGGGGAGTTGTCAAAATCAAACTCAAAAGGCGATGTTTTCCTTGATGCGTGGCTGCCTTATACGCACGAGGACTACTGGAACGATTATGGTGATAAACTGGTTGTGCTGGGCGAATCTTTTAGCGAAGGCACCACGGGGTTGGCTGTACCATCTTACGTTACCATAAACTCGATAGAAGAACTTAACGCCAATCGTGATAAGTTTGATGGTGAGATTATTGGAATTGGCAGTGGGGCAGGAATTCACCGTAATACTCTAAGAGCTATTGATGAGTATGATCTTGGATTTGAGCAGATCTCATCGAGCGGACCTGCCATGGTTGCTGCTCTTGAAAAAGCTGTTAAGAACAACGAGTGGATTGCTATTACCGGCTGGAAACCACACTATAAGTGGAGTAATTATGACATTAAATACTTGGAAGATCCAAAAAGCATATATCCAACCGATGTATGTACTATTGTGTCGAGAAGAGGTTTTGAAGATGATATGCCTGAAGTGGCCGCTTTCTTTAAAAATTTTGAACTTAGTGAAGAGCAGCTTTACGGTTTGATGGCAATCATTGAAAGCGAAGGAGAAGAAAATGGAGCCGAAATGTGGTATCAGGATAACTATGAATTAGTGAATAACTGGTTTTAATTAATTTAAAAACATAAAATGAACGCATAAGTATAACCAAGGCTTATGCGTTTTTTATACCATTTAGCGACATATCATACTATTTATTGCCAAATCATACCAGAACAGCAACATTTGAAGACATTGTAAGACAAATGAGGACAAATTGACCGGTTTTGTTTTCAACACTGCATTTCTCCTCCTTTGTCATGATCTTTTGAAAATTATTACTCCCTGATTATTTACTAATCCAGAGAATTGAATTATTTTTATTTATATATTTCGCATTTTTATTAGATAAACTCTGGAAATGTTTTGACGTTATTAAAAATGAATATGGTGTTATTAAAATGGTAGGAATATGAAATTGCATGAGTTGATTTTGTCTGTTTTTATTGTTGCTCTAATTTCTTTTGTTTCATGCGAAAAAGAAGAAGAGTTTATCAAAGTTACTGATATTTCAATTAATATAAATAGTGTAATTATCGTAGAGGGTGATACCTTGATGATTAATGCCATGGTGGTGCCTTCTAATGCTTCTAATAAAAACCTGAGTTGGAGTTCCAGCAATGATAATATTGTCACAGTTGATAATAGTGGTTTGATAAGTGCAAAAAATGTAGGTGAAGCAACTATCACGGTTTCAACACAAGATGGGAACAGGAGTGCAGTAGTAAGCATAAAAGTTATTGAGAGCTGGATATCACTTTCTCAAAATGTAATTGAATCATCGCTCAACGGTGGAACATATGAAGTTAGTCTTGGCTCAAGCAGTGCCTGGAGTATTGTTTCAATTCCACAGTGGGTTACAGTATCTCCAACAATAGGAGGAACAACAGGGCTTGACTCCACTAAAGTAAATATTGAGGTTTCACGATTTGTCGGTACATCCCTTAACAGGTCGGGTGATATAATTTTTAACTTAATAACAGAAATCGTACAGATACACTCAAAGTAAATCAGCACAACTATCAACTAAGCGATGGTGATTATGTGAAAGTTCAGAATTCCACGGCAGGAGATGGTATCGATCTTGTCTTTCTTGGCGATGGATACACTATTGAGGATGTCGTTGCAGGCAAGTTTAACGATAATCTTTATGAGGCAATAGATCACTTCTTTGATATTGAACCTTACAGAGCCTATAGAAATTATTTTGATGTTTATATTGTGTATGCTTTCTCTGAAGATAGTGGGATTAGTGATATTGAAACAACCAAAAAAACTAAGTTTTCTGCTAAATATGAAAGTGCCACATCTACCAGGATGAGTATTGATCATACCGCTGTTTTTGAGTATGCTGAGAAGGCCCCTCTGAGTGCTGATCTCACCGAAACACAAATTACTGTTATAACAAACAGTTTTCGATATGCAGGAACAAATTGGTCATATTCAGATGGTATGTCAATCTCAGTTGTACCTGTATCTAATCTAAGCTATCCGAATGATTTCAGGGGACTGGTTCAGCATGAGGCCGGGGGGCATGGTTTCGGGCAACTTGCGGATGAGTATACTGAAAATGGTTCAACCATTCCTGAATCAGATAAAGAAGAACTCCAGAAATGGCAGGCATGGGGTTTTTTTGAGAATGTAGATATTACTAATCGTCCTGAAGATGTATTATGGAAACACCTTATTAATGATCCTGCTTATTCTTACGTAGGTATTCATGAAGGAGGCTACTATTACGCAAAAGGAGTATGGAGATCCGAACCTGTGAGTTTGATGACTGATAATATACGGTATATTAATGCACAGGGTAGGGACCAGATTGTGAAGAGAATAAAACAACTTGCCGGCGAAACCTACTCTTATGAAGAGTTTAAGCGGAAAGATGTCAGGGAGACTCAGGCATTAACAAGATCAGTAACCATCACAACAGATGAGAGTCTGAAACTGCCGTCGCCAATACTTATTGAGGTTAAATAATTAAAGAAAACTATTTAGTATTAAACATTTGTCGCATCTCCAGCAAACCGTCAAGATCATCTTTCTCTTCTGGTTCTAAATTATATCTATAAACTGTTTCTAACGAATTATATACTTCACGGAGTACTAAAAGTCCTGCATCATTATTTGATAATTTATATCCATCCACAGTGTAATTATCCAGTTTTTTAATTAAGGGAGCCATCTCTTTGCATTCTTGGATTAGTGCTTGCAGATTTTCTCTGTTCTTTTTATCCAGCTGTTTGTATAAACTTAACTTGTCTTTTCCCTCTCCTGCCATATGTAAAGCTGCATAAGCACGCCATTGATTCAAAATATCAAACTTAATTTGAGTATGATCCATTATTACATTTAATACTTTCTGAAAAAGTGAATCCCATTCTTCTTTAGCTTTTTCAAGTCTATCCATATTATTCAAGTTGAAAGGAAATGGCTCACTCTCACTTTTCCTTTTTGCTTCTTTTTGAGCATCCTCAAGGTCCCATAGTAAACTGCTTATTACTTCAAGTTTGTTCATGAAAATCTCTTTTTCCTCTTTACTTCCTGTAAGAGTGTTATCAGGTATAGGCGGGAAGCTGTTTAATATATGCAGGTAGTCGTAGTCCTGACTATTTGCCTGTAAAGCAAAGAATAACGTTATAATCAGAATATAAAACTGTTTCATAAATTTTTGATTTTTTCGATTTTAAATCTCTTCGAATAATTATATCGAGATAAAAATAACAGGGAGTTTATTTGCGAACTCCCTGTTTAATCCCTGTTTAATTTATTTTCACAAACTCAACCCTTCGGTTTTGTGCTTTGTTGGCAGGAATATCATTTGGTGCAATAGGTTTTGTTTCACCTGCACCTTCGGTTTCCATACGTGAAGCTTCTATACTAAAGTTTTTGGTCAACTCATTTTTCACCGATTCAGCCCTTCGTTGCGACAGCTCAAGATTTTTAGCATCATCGCCATCACTGTCGGTATGACCAATAATTTTCACCTTAACCGACCCATTCTCTTTGAGTACATCAGCTATACTCTTGAGTGTACCAAACGATTCAGGTTTTACATCAGCTTTATTCACATCAAAAGTGATTCCGTAGGTAACCAGTTTACCTTCAGTTATCAACTTGCTGCGCATGTCGGGCGATGCGGTTGTTATCTTAAGGTTTGAGATAAAAGGAGCGCTGTATCTGTCCCATCCGGAGAAACGTATACGATTGAACTTCAAATCGGGATATATATTTGTCGGCACATCCAACACCTTCTCATCCTGATGATAAACTCTCACTCTGCGTTTTTGTATCCAGATGATAACATGGTTCAGTTTTTCTCGAATAACAGGGTTTTTAGTTGCTACACCATCAATCCAATCTTCTCCTTCCTTATAGCCCCTGCTTTCCCATCTGTCATGTTCTAGAGCCAGGTGAAGTCCTCCCAGACCTGGAAAAAGGTCATTATTCAGCTCTTTGGGATCATCCTCCCAGTCGTTGTAGAGTGTTAACTGAGTACCATAACGATACTCCTCATCAGGAATAATATCAAACTCTACGATAAAGTTGTCAGGAAAATCAATCTCCTTAGTATAACAGTAAACAGCATCTTCGCCATTCATGTGAAACCAGTTGCCGGGGGCTATATTAACTGTTTTAACCTCTCCGCTGCCATTGGAAGTCCACAATGCCGGAAAGTCGCCAATTGCATCCTGAGAGAAATCTTCAAAATAGAGAATCTGATCACCAGGTACGAAATCATATTTGCTTGTACTCGACAATTTTTGCTGTGGTTCCTGTTTCGTGCTTTGTGTTGAAACTTTGGAATCCTCTGATTTACTTTCAGAAACGCTTTGAGAATTTCTTTCTGTTTCGGTTTCAGAAGAAGTTTCTGTTTCTTTTTTATTAATTTTTACATCCATAGCACTTTCAGTTACCTCCTCTGCTTTTTGTACAGCTTTTCGTTCCACGGTGTTCTCTACCGCTTCTTTTACAGAATTACCCAATCTGTTAAGAAAACCCTGAGCATCAGCCTGAATTGTAAACAACAGGCAAAAACCAAATAGTAAAACCACTCTTTTCATGATAATTGTTTTTATATGTATTGGAAACTCAAAATAACATGGTGTTGTTATTTGATTATACCCCAAAATTGGGGTTTAGAGATTTTTGATTTAAATATATTTCTCCTCGATTGCTAATCTTACCATTGACGCAGTATTCTTTGCACTAAGCTTGAACAGCAGGTTCTTGCGATAACTATTAATTGTTTCAACGCTCAGAAACATACGTTCGGCAATTTCGCTGCTGGTGCAGCCCTCACAGATAAGTTCAAGTAGTTCGCGCTCCTTTTTAGTGAGGATGATCTCCAGTCCGGTCTGTTTTTTAAGCAGCATATCAACCTCATCGCAAAGGAAAGGCTCTCCGGAAGCTACAGTTTGTACTCCAAGCATAATCTCGTCTGCCATTGCATTTTTAAGAATATATCCAAGTGCACCTGCATCAAGCATACGACGGATAATAGTGAGCTCAGCAAAACTTGTTAGAGCTAATATTTTTAGTTCCGGATACTTGTTCATTAGCTCACTGCAAAGATCAATTCCATTACCGTCAGGCAGATTTATATCAAGCAGTAATACGTCAGGTAAACCACTCATCAGCATCCATCTGCACTCTGATGCAGTATAAGCTGTTGCAGCTACTCTTGCGGTTTTCGAATCATTGATAATCCGTGATAGCCCTTCCACGAACATCTTGTGGTCGTCGGTAATATTTACTTGAATCATGATCCTGATTATTTAGTTTTTATTCCGATAAAATAAATTCAACACTAATCTCGGTACCTTCATTCTCTTTAGACCATATTTCCATTCGCCCATTGTAAGAGCCTACACGATCTTTGATATTATTGAGTCCCGATCCCTCAGTAGTTGCAGTTGTATCAAATCCACACCCATCATCCTGAACAGTGATTGCGATTCGCTCAACTTCCTGAATTATCTGCACAATAATCTCCTTAGCTCCCGAATGCTTTAATGCATTGTTAACCAGCTCGAGAACCGTACGATAAATCATCACCTCCAGTTTGGAATCGAGTCTGTCACCACTACCGAAATAGTTAAACTTAACGATTGAGATACTATTGCAGAAATCGGTTAGCGAAGCTTTCAGTCCATACCTAGTCAGAGAATCGGGCATCATGTTATGCGCCACACGCCGCAATTCACGAATAGATTCATCAAGAGCATTGAGCGCTTTGTTGAATAGTTCAACGTCACTGCTTTCGATTATTGCACCTGAGTTGCCATCTTTAAATCCGGACAGATTGAACCGAACAGCCGAAAGCATACCACCCAGACCGTCATGCAGGTCACGCGCCAGTCGGGTTCGCTCTGCCGTTTCACCATCAAGCAGCGACTGTGTAGCCACCAGTTGCTTCTCTTTCTTGAGACTTTCAATCTTATGCCTGTTTATACGATGACGGGCAAACATCAGCAACAGTAACAGTAAGAGCAGTATGCCAACAGCAACACCTAAATATAAGATTAATCTTTTTTCTCTGGTTAGAGATAGTATCTGTTGCTCCTTTTTCTCGGTTTCATGTTTTACTTCTAAAAATGCCAGCTGTTTCTGTGTATTCT
>JAQUIZ010000029.1:2016-4388 GCA_028683355.1 Fermentimonas sp. | reverse complement strand
CCTTCATTGTCTAACAGCAGTAATTCAGCTTCCTGAAAAAGAGAATAGGCAGTCTCATAGTCATCAAAGCTTTGATATATAGTACCTATAGCTTCCAAAGCTTTAGCTCTCTCTATTTCATACTCTCTTGAATTTTCTCCTGATAGTGAACTGAGTGATTTCCCATAATAATCCAATGCTTTGGCAATACTGTCTTTTTCAATATATTCTTGTGCTAAAGATGTATATATTCTGGATTGCGACAGGGAGTCTGCCGGCTGTGCCTGTAATAAAGTAGAAAGAAAAGGTAAAATAAGAAACAACTGGAAATGTCTCATAGCATTAAGAGTGTTTAATTTTTCAAAGATAATGCAAAAATAGTTATCAAATGATTAAATCGTTTTGTAATATTTTCAACAGTACTCATAATCATTAAAATGATTATAATGAAATGTTTACTGTAATATTCAGCAACGACTGCATGAAACAAAATTAGAGTCCTTTTATTTAAGGCGGAACCCCATAAATGGGGTTTTAAGTAAAAATGTGTACTTTTGCTTATTCAGAAAAATTGTCAGACTACACTTTTAATTTATTTATGTCAAATATTTCATCTGCAAGTTATACAGATTCAAAACCACATTATCAAATTCTTAACGGACTACGTGGAGTAGCAGCAATTATGGTGATTTTTTATCACATATTTGAGGCTTTTGCAACAAGTTCAATGGATCAGAAATTTAATCACGGTTATCTGGCTGTTGACTTTTTCTTTGTACTATCAGGTTTCGTAATTGGATATGCATATGACGACCGTTGGGGAAACATGAGTGTGAATAATTTTTTTCGTAGACGATTGATTCGCTTGCAGCCAATGGTGATAATGGGTGCTTTTTTGGGTTTGATTACATTCCTGATTCAGGGCGGTGAAACGTGGGATGGCACTAAGACTCCCTTCCTGATGATTGCAATTGCATTTGTGCTTCACATTTTTCTTATACCTGCACTGCCGGGAAGTGGTGTTGAGGTGCGTGGAAATGGAGAGATGTTTCCGCTGAACGGACCCAGCTGGTCGCTCTTTTTTGAATACATAGGAAATATTCTATATGCTCTTTTTCTTCGTCGCTTCTCGACAAAAGCACTTAAAGTTGTGGTGGTGATGTCAGGAATAGGACTGGCTGCTTTCGCTGTAGGCAACTTCTCAGGATTTGGACATTTGGGAGTAGGGTGGACTCTTGCAGATAACAACTTTATCGGAGGTTTACTCCGATTGCTTTATGCATTTTCAGCAGGACTACTGATGTCACGCGTGTTTAAACCAAAAAAGATTAAAGGAGCGTTCTTAATAAGTAGTATTGTAATAATTGTTCTGCTTTCAATGCCTTTTATTGGAAATAGTGATCAGCTGTGGATGAATGGTCTTTACGATACAATATGCACGATAGTAATCTTCCCCATACTGGTTTATATAGGTGCATCAGGTACACTCAACAGCAAAACCTCTGAACGTGTATGTAAATTTCTTGGAGATATTTCGTATCCTCTTTATATGGTGCATTACCCATTTATGTATCTTTTCTACTCATGGGTATGGAAAAACGGGCTGACATTTGCAGAGGTCTGGCCAATGGCAATTGTGCTTTTATTTGGAAATATACTTTTAGCTTGGGTTATTTTGAAGTTGTATGATGTGCCTGTGAGGAAATTTCTTGCAAAACGTTCCTAATATCTAGGCATACCTCCTTGTTGCTGACAGACAAAAGCCGAAACTTTAACCGCAGATTCGTGTGCTTCATTAATTGATTTACCATTAAGATATGCAACAGTAAATGCAGCTGTAAATGCATCACCTGCACCTACAGTGTCTACTACGTATACTTTGGGTGTTGGCAAAAATGATATTTCATTTCCGCTGAAAACAAAGCTCCCTTCTGTACCTTTTGTAAGAATGACAATATCAAGCGAGAACTGCTCTTTTAGTTTAAGGCAAATTTCCTGTTCACTCATCTCCTTCATGTTATCGAGATCTGCTAATATATGCATTTCATCATCATTCAACTTTAAAATGTTGGCTATTTCTAATGATTCTTTAATAATACTATTACTATAGAAGTTTTGACGCAGGTTTATATCAAAAATCTTTATGCAGCTGTCAGGAACAGTATTCAGGAATTTTCTGATTGTGTTACGTGATAATATACTGCGTTGTGCTAAAGTACCAAAACATACTGCGGAAGTTTTTCTTGCCAATTCTTCCATTTCTTTGTTAAAGTGAATGTTGTCCCATGCTACGTTTTCTATTATTTCATATTGCGGTACACCACAATCATTTAGAGTAACATTAACTGTACCTGTTGGGTTATCGGTAATATCAATCAAATAATTTAGATTTT
>JAQUIZ010000029.1:0-1916 GCA_028683355.1 Fermentimonas sp. | reverse complement strand
GCGGAAATTTATTAAGAGATAAAAATACTAAACTTTTTAATCTTAAAAGTATTAAGAGGCTTCTATCCTCTGTTTTATTTCAGGAATATTTCTGTTTAATCTTACATTACCTGCATCCGGAGTGATTGTATAGGCTGACATTAAATCAGTAGAGTAGGGCTGCATCAGGTCATTTATCTGACTGATATTTGTTTTTGGGTCTACCCATGATTCCAGGGTGTTATTTGTTAATATCAATGGCATACGTTTCTTGGTGTTATGAATCTTTTCCATTAATGAATTAGCATCTGTGGTAATAATTGAGAATGTATCTCTTACTTCACCTGTTTGTCGGTTTACCCATGTATTGTATATGCATCCAATATAAAATACCGTTTCGTCAGAAGGATAGATATAATAGGGCTGTTTTCTTTTATCTATATGCTGCCATTCATAAAAACCATCGAGGGGAAGAACGCATCGTTTCGCTTTGATGGAGTTTCGGAAAGATGGTTTTTCGTGTATCGAATCACTTCTGGCATTGAGAGTCATTTTGGCCAGTTCATTAGCTTTTTCTTCATTAGTTGCAAAGGAGGGAATCAATCCCCATTCAGATACATCAACTGAGTGATACTTTATAACAGGAAGTTTTGGATGAGTGAATCCTGATACCAGGTAATAGATTTCATTAAATTCACCATTCATCTTTAAGTCCCTATTGATCTTAAGATGCTCTTTAACTGCTTTAATTGCCTTTCCCTCAAATGATACTGTAAAGCACATAATTAACTAAGTTTGATTTTATCTGCATTTTTTATTTTCTATGATCTACAAACTTACAGTTATTGTAAGAATAAACATATGGTGTATGAAATTATAATAAAGATGACATATATTATAACATTTTACAATAAAGTTTGCCACTTAAATTATAATCTTTTACATTTGTGGTTTAAAACATTTTCTGAAACAAACGTACTTTTAAATCAATGTCAACAGTAACAGATAAAATTAAGATTTTATGTGCCGATAAAAAAATGTCGGTAACTGAACTTGCTGAAGGATCAGGACTTACATTAGAGCAAGTTAACAGGATTTGCGAGAATGAAGTAATTCCTTCGTTATCAACATTAATAAAAATTTCGCGTGCTTTAGGGGTTCGTCTGGGAACTTTCCTTGATGACAGCGAGCAAATGGGACCTGTGGTGAATCGTGGTGATGATAAACATCAATCAGTCACCTTCACAAGTCACCAGACTAACAGCAACTCTCACATGGATTTTATTTCACTTGCTGCAAGTAAAGCAGAGCGAAATATGGAGCCCTTTCTTATTAATATTCAAACAGAGAATGGTAATGAGACATGTTCTGCTCATGAGGGTGAGGAGTTCATTTTTGTGTTGGAAGGTTCGATTAAAGTGCGTTATGGAAGTGAATCATACATCTTGAAACAGGGTGATAGTATTTATTATGATTCTATTGTAGATCATCTGGTAACATCTTTAGATGAAGGTGGAGCAAAGATACTGGCTGTTGTATATTCTCCTGCTTAAAACAAAAATAAAATGACTGGTGAATCTAATATAAAGTTGTCTGACAGGACACTGGGCGACT
Source organism: Fermentimonas sp. (assembly GCA_028683355.1). GTDB lineage: Bacteria > Bacteroidota > Bacteroidia > Bacteroidales > Dysgonomonadaceae > Proteiniphilum. The sequence continues at coordinate 323 of JAQUIZ010000029.1, read as the reverse complement.
GGCTGGAATATTGGGCTAAAGAGACTCCCCATAAGGAGTATATTGTTTATTCGGACCGTGATCTTCGTTTTACGTGGGAGAAGTTCAACGAAAGGGTTGATGATATGGCTAAAGGGTTGGTATCTATAGGTGTAACACGTGGAAGTAATGTTGGTATATGGGCTCAGAATGTGCCCGACTGGCTGACATTTTTGTACGCTACTGCAAAAATTGGAGCAGTTGCTGTAACTGTGAACACGAGTTACCGGCTGGAAGAGCTGGATTACCTTATGAAGGATTCGGATATGCATACTTTGTGTATGACTGATGGTGTGGCCGGGAGT
>JAQUIZ010000142.1 GCA_028683355.1 Fermentimonas sp. | reverse complement strand
TCTGCTACGAGCCGTAAACCACGGGGAGAAGAGAAGAACGGTGTTGAATATTATTTCCTTTCGCCCGAAGAGTTTCGTGAACGAATTAATAACAATGAATTTCTTGAATATGAAGAGGTGTATCCAAACAGATATTACGGAACACTGAAAAGTGAAGTGGATCGTATTCTTGAAGAAGGCTCCAATGTTATTTTTGATGTTGATTGCATAGGAGGCCTCAATATAAAAAAGATATATGGTGAACAGGCATTGAGTATTTTCATTATGCCTCCTTCAGTTGAAGTGCTGCGTGAGAGACTGGAGAAAAGAGGAACCGACTCCCCTAAAGTAATCGAAGGTCGTCTTGCAAAAGCAGAATATGAGATAAGCTTCGCTCCTCAATTCGACGTTACAATCTGCAATGATGATTACGAAAGGGCAAGAGCTGAAATTTTAAAAATAGTTTCTGACTTTACTCAACAATAACAAATACTTTTGCATTAAAATGATCCGCATCAGGTTAATTGCTATTCTTGCTGTTTTCATTTCTCCATTTATCATGTCAGGCCATACTGTAAAAAAAGAGACTCATGTTTTTGCAGTAAAAGATGGGCAGGAACTGAATATGGATATTTACCAAAGTGATTCAGCAACAATACTTCCTCAACCGTGCCTGGTTTTTGTTTTTGGTGGTGGATTTAAAGGGGGTACCAGAGACTTTCAGGACTATTCTGAGTATTTTAATTATTTTGCAAACAGGGGTTACACGGTAGTTTCTATTGATTATCGTCTGGGAATGAAAGATCAGGAAGCACCTGGTCTGTTAAACTATAAACCACTTCAGAACTCGATAGAATTGGCAGTTTCGGACCTGTATTCAGCAACAAACTATCTTCTGGAAAACGCTGAAGAGTTTTACATAGATCCTTCACTTATAATTATAAGCGGATCAAGTGCAGGTGCTGTTACTGTTTTACAGGCAGATTATGAGGAACGGGATAATCACCCTGCTGCAGATGTTTTACCTGAAAACTTCCGCTATGCCGGTGTGATTTCATTTGCAGGAGGAGTTTTCAGTACTGAAGGTTTACCGTCATACACACAAAAACCCGCCCCTACTCTTTTCTTCCATGGAAGTGCCGACAGACTTGTTCCTTATGATAAGCTAAGACTATTTCATATTGGTATGTTTGGATCCAATTCACTGGTAAAGAGGTTTAAACAGGAACGTTATCCTTATCAGTTTTATAGTATAGAGGACATAGGCCATGAAGTTTCTGAATACCCTATGTCTGAATTCCTTCCGGAGATTGAGAAGTTCATAACCGACTTTGTATTAGATCGTAAACAGCTTATGATTGATATCAGATATAAGGACATCATGAGAGAATCTGAACAGTCAGACACACCTGGAAGTTATTACAACTGATATGCAAAAATTCTTAGAAAAATATCTGCTCCCTATAGCTATGGTTGTAGGAATAGCATTTCACAAACAACTTTCTGTCTTCTCACCTTTTCTTCCATTTCTTCTTGCTCTGATGTTGTTCATATCCTACTGCCGGATTAGTTTAAACGATATCAAACTTACTAAATTCCATTACATCCTGCTTGCTATACAATATTTTGGCAGTGCCCTTATTTATATTGCTCTGCGGCCAATAAATGAGATTCTGGCTCAAGCTATAATGATCTGTGTATTAACCTCAACTGCTACGTCGGCACCTGTTGTGGCCGGTTTGCTCGGAGGAAGCATCTCGGTAACTGCAGCTTATTCAATAATAAGTAATTTATCTGTAGCATTAATCGGACCACTATTCCTTTCAATTGTAGGTGGTACAAGTGAAAACTTTAATCTGTTATCTTCCTTCTGGCACATTTTCCTAAGCGTAATACCAATACTTATTGTTCCTTTTCTTTTTGCTCTTCTGCTTCAAAAGAGTGCACCTGTGATTCATAAAAAGATTCAGGATGCGCAAATTGTATCTTTCTATATATGGGCAGCCGCATTAACAATTGTGATAGGCAACGTGACTCAATATGTTAGTTTGCAGAATGATGGAAACTACACATTAGAGATTATTATAGCTGCTGCTTCTATGATTATATGTGTGTTGCAGTTTTACTTCGGCAGACTTATCGGCAGAAAGTTTGGCAGAACAATAGCAGGCGGGCAGGGTTTAGGACAAAAAAACACTGTTCTTGCTATCTGGCTCACTCAAACATATCTTAACCCACTGGCAACATTGGGACCGGGAACTTATGTCTTATGGCAAAATCTTGTTAATTCGTGGCAGATCTGGAGAAATGCCAAACGAAAACAAATAGATTAAATGTTTTATCCAAATTGATTTATCTTTAGACTCTTATCAGATTTAAGTCCCACATTAATATTTACTTTTTAATAAATAAGTAAACCTCGTCAAATAAATCATGCCAAAATCTTATCCATTATATAATTAGCACGCTGAGCAGTAATCCCTGTACTAACAGGCAACTTACCTTTACCATTAAGAAAATTAACGATACTTTGAATCAGGTAAAACTGAATATTTTCGGGATTTTCTTCAATGAATTCCTGAACACCTTCTGACGTCTCTAGTAAGATAGGAGAAAAGTTGAATGTGGAGCATGTCAGTTTGCCTTTGGTTCCTGTAAAGAAAATCAGGTCTGAGCGGGTATCTTTAGGTGCAATAAAGCTCCAGCTGCCACTTCCCAAGACACCTGCTTCGAATCTGAATGAGGCTGTCACAGTATCTTCTACATCATATAACCCGGCGATGTTGTTTTTAAAGCCTTGCACTTCTTTAATCTGGCCTAATAGATAATCAAGCAGATCCAGTTGATGTGATGCAAGATCGTAGAAATAGCCTGCACCTGCTAACTCCTTTTTAACTCTCCAGGGTAAGTTCTCTATGTCAAAATCTGTAGCATAAGGAGGAATAGCGAATTGTATTTGAACTGTAGAGATATCACCCAGCAGGCCATCATCGATTATCTGTTTCACTCTGTTGAAATAGGGTAAGGTTCTTCGGTAATAGGCTACAAAACAGGGTACTCCTGTTTCTTCTGAGACTCTGTTTATTTGTATGCACTCTTCGTATGAAGCAGCCATAGGCTTTTCGATATATACGGGCTTACCGGCTCTCATTGAGGCTATTGCATATTCGGCATGAGATCCCGGAGGTGTGGCAACGTAAACTGCATTTACTTCCGGATCGTTTATTAAATCATGTGCATTGTCATACCACCTCGCTATTTTATGACGTCTGGCGTAATCTTCTGCTTTAACAGCGTCCCGGCGCATAACAGCAACTACATCAGAGCCTTCTGCCTTTCTGAATGCGGGCCCGCTTTTCTTCTCTGTAACTGCTCCGCATCCAATAAATCCCCATTTAATCATAATCCAGGTATTTAAATTAATCTTTATGCTCGAATTAAACTTTTCAACTAAAAGAAGTTATGTCAATTAATAAATTAACAATGATATATCCATGCCTTCTTATTTAGCTACAACTAATATAATTTTAAAAATCAGTATCATTGAATTTCTTTCTCCTCCTGTAAGAAAGGAATCCAAGATTCCCGATTACTAAAAATACAAATGCAATATACACAAAAACTGAGGATGAACTATCCGTTTGACCATAAGAATGCATCCCGCTAAGAAAATAATTTACTCCGAGGTAGGTCATCAATACAGACGAAAATCCTAATACGGAAGTGAAATTGAATATCCAGTCGTTGTTCCACTTTTTCACCAGATGCAAATGAGTCACAATAGAGTAAACCACAATTGTAATAAGTGCCCATGTCTCTTTTGGATCCCACCCCCAGTATCTTCCCCACGATTCGTTTGCCCAGACCGCTCCAAGGAAAGTGCCGATAGTCATTAGTGCCAGTCCTGTTAGCAATGACATATTATTTATAATACTTAGCTCTCTGATTCTGAGAATCATTAGAGGACTTTCTTTACTGAAAGACATTATAGATATATTAGTTAATCCCAGCAGGAAACTAATACCAAAAAAACCATAAGCGGCTACTATCACTGCAACATGAAACATAAGCCAGGGCGAATTAAGTACAGGTACGAGTGTATTGATTTGAGGATCCATCCAGTTTAGTCCCGAAACAAAAAGAATAACACCTCCAAATAGTGTTGCAAGTGCCAGTGTAAGAATATTCTTTCTCCCGAAGATAAAGCCGGCTAAGACTGTTGCCCATGACACATATACCATGGTTTCATACGAGTTACTCCATGGTGCATAACCAGATATATACCACCTCATTCCCATTCCTATGATATGATAAATAAAAACAATCGATATGCCAATAATCAGAATGATACTTACAATATGGATCCACTTTCTTTTATTTATTAACTGCATAAAGGCAAAAACAAGCAACAATCCCCCTAATATAAAATATCCAAGTTTAGAACTATTGAATATATTCAGGTGATTATAATTTAGTTCTGCCTTAATTTTCTTTGAATTAATTAATGATGCTTTATCATTTCTGAGTTGATATTCGTTTATTAAACTAAGCAGTTCATCAGGTTTGCTCCAATCATTAGTTTGTAATGACAGTCGTACTTCCAAAAGATAATTATTAAATGTTTCCGTTATAAAAATTGAGTCTTGCTCTGTGAAAACAGATAAATCATCTCCCAAATTATACCATGTATGTGAAGGGTCATCTGCATGTGGAAATACTCCAGGAATTATATACATAAATAGCTGATAGAGAATATTTACCTGTTCATCAAGTTTAATCAGATCTTTCTCATATGCAGTTCTCTTGTCAGCAGGCTGATGATAAATATGTTGCAGTTGACTTAATAATAGATAATTACCTCTTTCATCAAAAAACTGATTATAAGAAGCATAAGGCTGATCATCTGATAAAGCAATAAAATTTACATGCGTCCACAACTGTGGCATTGCGAGAAGGCTTAGTAGAAACTGATCAGAATTAAGATTATAAATGGTTGTTTCCTTATGAATTTTACGTAATATTTCAGAAGAGAAAGTATTCATAGGCATTACCCTGCCACGAAATTGTATAGGCAGTGCACCAAACTTATCAGAATGCTCAGCAGGGATTACTTTTTGCTTAACAGCTTCAGTTGCAGAGGTATGATTAAAACCGTTGTTGAACGATGAAGTTGTAGATGATGTTTCGTTAGGATTACTGGCATTATTCTGACCTAAGCCAAGCATGGGAATCAGTGTAAAGACAAATATGAGTGATATTTTCTTTGCTCTTTCTCTGGTATCATTTAATTTTTCTCCAAGTTTCCGGAATCTTGAATCAGGCATTAAAAACATTAAAATAAATCCAATCAGCAACAAAACATAGCCTGTATAGGTGATGGTTCTGCCTGCCACATCCTTGTTAACAGAAAGAATTGTGCCCAGCTCATCCTGATCATAAGATGCCTGAAAGAAGCGATATCCTTTTAGATCAAGTACATTATTCATAAAAACAGATACCTCTCTAACTTCATCATCTAAATGCACTAAAAGATCGCTTTCATAAGAAGAAGGACTATTTGAGCCTGGATATCGGTTTAATCTGAAATCTCTTAGTTCAAGTACAAATGGCAATGTTTCTGTTTTTATACCTTTAGATGTATGCATCACCATCTGGTCAGACTTTTCACCTTCACGAATATGAATCTGACCTTCTTTTCCAAAAAGATATGTAGTTAAAGCACCACCAAGAATCACTATAAGTGCTCCATGAATTATAATCAGTGGCCACCTTTTACTTTTAATATAATTACTTTTAAACAGAACTAACAGGAAGTTTATTACAAGCAGTAACTGCAATAAAATAAAAAGCGGTGAGTAATAGATTAGCATCTTGGCGGCTTGAGTGCTCATCAGTTTTTCTACGAAAGTTGCTGTTGCTAATCCTATTGAGTAGATAAACATTAAAACAATTGAACCCTTATAAGACGACAGAAATTTGAAAAATCGTTCCATGCTGTGAAATATCGGATAAAATAATTACATAATTTTAAACAGATATAAAAAATGGGTGAAAGAAATAATTTCCCCTCACCCATTCTTATATTGAAGGATACTAAATCATATTCAGGCTTCGTCCCATTGTTTACGCATCAATTCAAGTGACGCAGGCACCACTGTCTCTCGCTCACCCTGAAGACCGCACTCGAAACTGACATACTTGTCGTATCCGATCATTTTAAGACCTCTAAAACCATCAACGTAATTATCGGCATCTCCATCTTCGCCCGGCATAC
>JAQUIZ010000141.1 GCA_028683355.1 Fermentimonas sp. | reverse complement strand
CTTGAAGGGCTTCTAAAACTATCTTTGTTTTAAAGCCGGCGCTGTAAGTTTTCCTTTTCTTCATGACAACAAAATTAATACATTTTTTTAACGATACTTGTTGTCCAAGATTCGGGGGGAATTATAATCAATCGTTACTACCCCTTTCCCTTCAAAAACAATACAAAGCTTACTTTCCAAAGCTTAGCCAACCATAGCTCCGGACTACCCCGCTTGCCCTCTAATCTGGTTTTTTTAGATCCAGATAATCCCTACAAACACTACAATAAAAGCTATCTCGATAAGTATTTAAAAGATCTAATAGAGATAAAAAGCGATAGCAAAAACAACTACACCTATTCAAATCTAGGATTCGCAATATTAGGATACACACTAGGGCTATCACAAAATAAAGAATTTGAACAACTGCTGCAAGAAAGAGTATTAGATAAGTACGGCATGAAGCAGTCATATACCAGAATATGCCATATCAGCAACAATCTTGTAGCAGGCTTGAACGCAAATGGAGATACAACCCCCAACTGGCAATTCAATATATTTTTTGGTGCAGGCGGGGTGTTATCTACAACAGAAGACCTGTCGAAATTTGCAAAAGCGCAGTTTGATAGCCAGCACAGCGAACTAGCACTAACACAAAAACCCACTTTCACCGTCAACGAAACCCTGAAACTAGGTTTAGGCTGGCATATATTAAAAACGCAAAACGGCAAAGAGCTGCTCACACACAATGGCGGTACCGGAGGATACTCATCATCAATGCTAGTGAATGTGGCAGAGCAAACAGCCGTAATAATCCTCTCAAACGTATCAGCCTTTCATCAAAAAGTAAGTAATATCGAAGAATTATCTTTTGATCTCTACTCTTTCCTACCTCTAAATTTAAAGTAACGGAGACCCATATAGTCTATCATGTTTACCGCCATAGCCCCCATTCCGATGCCAGTGCTTGTGGCAGGCAAGATGCCATAATAACCATTAGGCTCAGGGGTGAAGGGGAATGAATGTTCAAACACCTCATAATCATCATAAACAACTTTATTGTTCTCTCTTCTTGAGATACCCTTCCCGATGTATATATCACCGAAATCAATTTCGCTAATAATTTCTGTGGGTTTAAAGCCATAAGGATATCCATCTTGTGTATATCCATATGGTACACCACTATATAGTATAGCACCAATTCTAACAGGTTGCAACAAATGGCGCATTACCTTAAATGAAATTTGAATCTGTGTGCTATCGGCCGACAATCTGACATAACTGCCATCGAGATCGCACAAAGGATTGAAGTACCGTTCCCAAATAGGCTCCCCTTCCAGGGTTAGCTCATCTGTCTCATAATTAAAGACACCACCCAGAGTGGTAAGCGATCCTTTAATCTTGCTCTCTGTGTTTAGTGACATCTTTTGGGTCTGTTCAAAGTAATCCCAATAATATCCCATCTTCATTCGTGCATCTGCACTGCAAAGTGCTTCCATCACACCCCACACCTTGATACCTGCATCAACCCTTATACCTGCAGTTGTATATAAGTTACTCGATATTTCACCACCCGTGAAGGAAAGACCCTCCTCACTGAATTTAGATGCCCTGGTGTTGCTGCGAGTCCTGAATCCTTCATTACTGTTGTATGAAAATCCGAGGTCCATCGCTGAGCTGTAACTCATGCCCGCTCTTATTTCAACTTCTCCTCCTACACCTGCAACACCATAAAAGTGTATTACTGGCACGATGGTGAGTGGTGGCACCGGTATTGGAGTAAAGTATGCAGTAAGCAGATGGAACGATTTGTCCACAGCATCTGCTTCCACCTTAATGCTCATATCTGCCGACAACTGAATATCTGGTGATATGCTAGCATGGAAATAGTGCAGTTTCTTATTAAATATCCCAACCAGCAACCTCATGCTAAGATCTATGCTAGCCGACACATCTATTTCTGAGTTATCGCCAGGCTCAAGCGTAAAGTTCATAGTGCCTGACGAGTAATTATACTGTTTCCTTCCGCTGGCTCTTGTTGCCGGCAGAGCCAATTCTATTTGTGAACCATTCCTGGTGAAGTTCACCGATTGTCCATCAGGAGTTTCCACTCTGCTCAGATAAGAAGACAAATCCAGCTCAATTCCTCCCTCCTCATTTAATGTGCCATCTTCGTTCCATATCTGTTCACCCATTGAAAGATTTTCAAACACTTCGGTTATATCTGTCACCTGTTCCGCTATCACGGCAATATATTCATTTTCAGTGTTTCCCACCGATACAATTCTTCCGATATAACCTTCAGGAAACAATTCTGAGGGAGAATCGAAAAGCAATACCTCATCCATCCTGGGTTCAAATTCTTTCTTCACGGTCATAATGAGCGTGTGAGTCTCGAATTTAACAAGATCTACCCATTTGTCGTAGGTATCCAAACGAGCACTCACAATGTAATCCATCCTGTCGGCATCAACCAGAGATGCATCCTCCTGCAGCTCATATTCTGTATTTTCGTAAACAGTAAACGTTTCACCAATAGGATATACTTTGCTCCGTTCAATCTTCTTTCCTAGTGTCGTACCAATCGTTTTTACAACTTCATCACCGTTATCCATTACAAATTTTACCTCAAATCCCTTGTTGTAATCGCGTGGAGGAATAAAAAGATAAAAATGTTGCAGTTTGCCATCAAGCAAAACACCCTCACCGCAGTCGATGTTAAGAGTAAGTGCAGTACCACTGCCACTCTGTGGAAAATTCACCTCTGGAATGGCATCCTTCCAAGTCACCGAAAAGGCTCCGCTCACTGGTTTGCCCGACAGATCCCTGAATATCACTTTACTGATACGATCGCCCTCATTGCCAGTGTAACCAATTTTGAGCAATGCAAAGAGGTTGCGAAAACCGATACTCGATGCACTACCCCTACCAGCCATGAAGTTGGCCGGAGAATAAGGTTGCGATACCCTCTCAATTGAGTTATATGGTTGTGTAGCAGGGAAGGTAAGGCTCAACTCGCCATTATTGCTACTAGAAGCGCTTTCTTGATATGGGAAATATGCTGTTACCTCACCCGAAGGCATGCTACCTTCAGTCCTAAATCTTGCTTTCTTGCCATTTTCGTGAATGTCATTCAATCCGGCAGTGAATAGAAGATTATTGCCCGCTCCTGAGTCGAACACGCCTATCTGGTCATCCTCTTCCCAAAACACCTCTGCCTTAATGCCAGCACGGTCAATCACCACAGTGCGTGTTGTTCCATCACTGTCAATTATGCTTCCAATCAATATATTATCGACAGTTTCAATTTCCTGTTCAAGCGGGTCAACAGAACAACCCGTTAAAAATAGAAGATATATCATCAAGAACGATATGAAAATCTCTCTTTTACTATTGTTCATACCCATGATTTTTGGACTTTTTAATCTCATGATTTTGTGTTTTTTTTGTATTAATGCCATCTTGTTAATATTAGTCCCATCTTGTTAATATTAATCCCATTCTGTAGGATCGGTGTAATCATAATCGTCATTTCCCGAAGTCTCTTCTGCCTCCTCTTCAAATATCCAAAGTTTCCGTGTCAACGTGCTGGCATATACAATTACCTCCTGATCTGGTCTCAAACTACTGCTGTTGTTGGGCGTTGAAGTAATTGTGAACTGCGTATCGTTAATCTTATCTACCTGTAGCCACTCCCCAACATATCCCAAAGTAAACTCGGTTACATTGGTTATAACAGTGAAAGTAACAGATCCACCGTAAGATGGGAGTCCAATATTTGTGCTCCCCTTATAAGAAAATAGTTGTAGTTGAGGCAAGGGATCCTGGTACACCGTTATCGTCGCCAGCGAGTCGTTGTCTTTTCCATACAAGGTTATAAGAGCTTTCCTTGGTCTATCGCCACCCCAAGTTTCGTCAACTGCTATTGAAATACTAAAATCAGAATTTTTTTCTACACTGCACCACAACTCATCAACCTCGAAGCTCCAGTTTGTAACATTGGTTTCTATCCCAATACCAAGATAACCCCCCTGGTAATTAGTAATCACTCTATCAATAACCGGTTTTATGTAAGCCCCTTCCGGTTCAATAGCAGCATCTTGTGTCACATCAATCGTAACCTTTTTGGTCGTTCCCTCGGCAGTAACCGTCAGAATTGCTTTCTCTGGAGAGCTAAAAGATTTGTTTTCTTCTGCAGTTACAGTAAAGCTAGATTGGTCTTTAGTCACATTGCACCAAGAGCTACTGGAGTTTACATTCCAACTCTTCGCGTTGGTTGATACGGTAATTTCTCTGCTACCTCCCTGTGCAGGAAAATGAATGGGAGAGTTCAATAACTCAAGAGTGATAGTCTTGCTCCCACCTCCATCACCGCCACCTCCATCATCATCAGGAATATCGTTCTTGCTACAACTAAACAAAGTTGCAATAATTAGTAGAGTTACATAAAAAGTATTATTCATGATTTTATTTTAATATATTCTACAATACTTAAGATTATTCATTTTGAAACACGAATATACGTTAAAGTTATTGAATGTTTTTCTCATATTTACAAAAAAACTCTCAATTCCACAAAAAAAGGACAATTTGAGTTTAAAGTAACTATTAATTGTGTTTTTCTTGAGCAAATAGTTACTGCAACCTGGCAACCACCGGTCTTATAGGTTTTCCAACAATACTTAAAACACCATCTTCCGATATCTCAAGATCATTAATAAATGAAGTGCGTGGATGTATACTACTAGCACTTGCATGTGCATGATAAATATACTTATAACTGCCATCCTTCACTTTAAACTGAGCTCCGTGACCTGTTCCAACCAAACCATCGGCTGCAGGGTTATCTCTGCGCAAAACAGGGTTACCGCTATATTTCTCCCACGGACCCACAGGTGAATCGGAAGTAGCATACCCAACTGCATAGTCGTGGCTCTCGTAATGATTAGCAGAATATATCATATAGTAAGTATCACCCTCTTTAAATACCGAAGGACCCTCCGCAACTTTAGCCTGCACTCTTTCCCATGGCTCAGATGCAGTAATACATCTGGTAAGAGTCTCAGTTTTTATGCTTAATAAATCGTCATTCATTTCTGCTACCCAAATAACATTACCATCAGTAAACCTTACATAATAAAGATAAGGAGTTCCATCATCATCAATAAATAACGAGGTGTCAATACCTTTCTCATCAGAAACAATAGGGCTCTTCACCTCTTGCACAAAGGGCCCTGCCGGACTGGTAGCTGTGGCAACATTAATATGCTCATCGGCAGAATAGAACATATAAAATTTATTTTTCGATTCAATATAATAAACCTCCGGAGCCCAAAACCATTTCGTACCCCATGAGTTACTTGGGTTTAGCGCAAGAATACTATTACGTATCCAATGCTTCAAATCTTCAGATACATAAACTTCAAAACCCTCAACTCTGGTACCATACGCATAATATTTCTCATTATGATATAACACATGAGGATCGGCAATAGGCAAACTATTTTCTAATATTGTATACGTTGGCGGAGCATCCTCCTTCTCAGGAGTAGCTGTTACAGTTGTTTTTTCCGATCTATTTCCATCTTTATTAATAGCAACAATTGTAAAAACATAAGTGCCATACTCGGGCAATAAAAGTAAATAACTACTCTGAGTTTGGTTGAATATGCTAACATTTATTTTTTCGAGCTGCTTTCACTTTCACCCTCCAGTCTATACAATATCTCAACCGAACTTATATTAGTAGGATTGCCCCACTTTAATTCAATTTCATTAGCTTTTTTAGTACCATTAGCAATAAAATAACTCACTTTATCGGGAACTATTAAATCATTATCATCATCATTTCCGTTATCTGCAGGAATATCATTACCTCCGCATGAGAAAAATAAGATAAAAAATAATATGATATTAAGTTTTAATATTGTTTTATTCATAAATACTAATCTATATGTTTACTTAACACCTTAATACAAAGATTAAAATTAAATTTTAATAAACAAATAAAATTACGATTAAATTAAAAACTTATGTCTTCAACTTATAGGGTGATAAATCATGATATTTATACCAGAAGTTGCTCCCCTATATGCATTGTAAACGCAAGAGTAGTTCGTAAAATATAGACTAAAGCAACAATTCTCAAAAGTAATTTATAATAAAAATGGTCCCCTTAGCGTAAGGGAACCATTTAGTTAAGAAATTACACATTAGTTACTTGAGTGCTACAAAAAATATTCAAAGATTAGAGGTAACCGATGATTTCATCCATCTGTTCAGATATTTTCTTCAAATGATTTCTGTCGCCACCCGACAC
>JAQUIZ010000028.1 GCA_028683355.1 Fermentimonas sp. | reverse complement strand
CATCAAATGCAGTTTTGGAAATTTCTTATGTAGGTATGACAACTCAAGCTATTCCTGTTAATGGAAGAAGAGTGATTAATGTTGTACTCTCAGAAGACAGTGAGTTATTGGAAGAGTTAGTTGTAGTAGGCTACGGCACAATGAAAAAGAGTGATATAACAGGTGCATTGTCTGTTATAGGAACTGAAGAAATTAAAGCTATGCCGGTTGTTAACCCTCTACAAGCTATGCAGGGCAAAATGGCGGGAGTTGATATTACTTCAAATGATCGTCCGGGTGAAATTGGAAGTATCAGAGTTCGTGGTGAACGTTCTCTTAATGCAACCAACTCTCCTTTATATGTAGTTGATAGAGTGCCATTACAGGGTACCGGTATCGAGAACTTAAACCCGAATGACATTGAATCAATCAGTGTTCTTAAAGACGCATCTGCAACAGCTATTTATGGTTCAAGAGGTGCAAATGGTGTAGTTTTGATAACTACGAAAAGAGGTAGTGCCGGATCATTAAGACTTAATTATTCTGGAACTGTTTCTTTTGTTACACTCCATGATCGTATGGATATGATGAATTCTGGAGATTGGATAGATTATGCACGCCAGGCTATGATTAATCAGAATCAGTATCCTAGTACTCCAACAAGAGAGGCAGATGAAGCTCTTTTCAACAAAGATCCTTATGCATGGGCACAAATAGAAAAAGGATGGGTCGGAGGTTCTTGGGATGGCAGCAAAGTACCAACCTATGATTGGACAAGCTCAGGTTACCAAACAGCTATCTCACAAGAACATACTGTTAGTGCTAGTGGCGGTACAGATAAAGTACTTGGCTATGCATCATTTGGTTATCTTGATCAGGAAGGAACTCAACCAGGTCAAAACTATCAAAGATATACCGTTAACACAAGCTTGGATTTTAAACCTACAGAGTGGTTTTCTTTAGGTTCATCTGTTAATTTAACCTATGGAGAACAGGAATATGGTTATGCATTTTCGGGAGTTACCGGTGCAAAAGACTTTTATTCTGCTCTTAGAGGTATGTTACCTTACGCCGTACCATATACTCCGGAAGGCGAATTTATTAGAAACCCGGGTGGTGACGTAAATATTATTAATCCAATTAGAGAAAATAATCTGTCACATAATAACAGAACAAATCTTCGTGCTTTTGGCAGCTTCTATTCTGAAATTGATTTTGGAAACATATTCAAGGATCTTAATGGATTGAGATACAGACTACAATTTGGACCTGATTTTCGTTATAATAACAATGGCCAGGCTAATCCTGCAGAGTCAATCAACGGTGACGGCTTAAACAGAGCACGTTATTCAACAGATTCAAGAAGGTCATGGACTTTAGATAATCTTATATATTATGATAAGGAATTTGGAAAACATAACTTAGGTTTAACCTTGCTTCAAAGTGCTTCTGCGTATCATGTGGAAGGTTCGGATATTACAAACAATAACGTAAATACTGCAAGAGAACTTTGGTATAATCTTGGATCTACAAATAATAAAGATCACTGGGGATTAGGCACAAGCATGACTGAAACTCAACTATCATCTTACATGATTAGAGCTAACTACGGTTTTGCTGAAAAGTATCTGTTAACTCTATCCGGTCGCTGGGATGGTGCTTCTCAATTAGCCGACGGAAACAAGTGGGATTTTTTCCCATCTGCAGCAATCGCATGGAGAATGGATCAGGAAGATTTTATGATTGGTTATGATTGGTTGGATCAACTTAAAGTCAGACTTGGTTTTGGTGTGACCGGTAACTCTGCTATTGATGCTTATGCAACTAAGGGAGCAGTAGCCAGCAACAACTACTCGTTTGGGAATCAGGTTTATACCGGCATAGTATCTTCTGACTTATGGGTGCCAAGCCCTGTACTAATGGCCAACGCTGAACTAGGATGGGAAAAAACAGCCTCCTATAATCTTGGTTTGGATTTCTCTTTTTTAAGAGGACGCATTTTTGGTTCTGTAGACGTATATAATTCATATACTTCAGACCTTTTGATGCAGCAGGCACTACCTTCATTAACAGGTTATGCACGCACATGGGCTAACGTTGGTAAAACAGAGAATAAGGGAGTTGACCTTACTTTAAGTACACTTAACATTAACGGACCTGAGTTTAAATGGAACTCGACTCTTACATTATCAGCAGACAGAAACAAAATTACTGAATTAGCAAGTGGTGCTACTGAAGATATCGGCAACTCATGGTTTGTAGGCCAACCTATTGGCGTATACTACGATTATGTTTATGATGGTATTTGGAAAAGCTCTGAAGCTGCGGAAGCAAGCAAATATGGGAGATCTCCAGGACAAATCAGAGTGAAAGATTTGAAGAATGATGTTGATGAAAATGGTAATGAAATAGTTATAATTGATGCTAACAATGACAGAAAAATTGTTGGTAATAACAGACCAGACTGGTCAGGCGGACTTGTTAATACATTTACTTACAAGAATTTTGAACTTTCATGTTTCTTATATGGTCGTTTTGGTTTTACTATGGCGACAGGTGGTGAAAGACTTAATGGTCGTTTCCCTATGAGAAATCTTGATTATTGGGTAAAAGATGTGAACGAAGATGCAGAATATTACGCTCCGGGTGAAGAAGATACTTATTTTTGGTCTATGAATTACCAAGATGGTACTTTCATTAAAGTTCGTAATATATCTTTAGGTTATAATTTCCAGCCAAAGGCTATTAACAAACTGGGAATTAATAATTTAAAATTGTATACTCAGGTAGTGAATCCGTTTACTCTTTATTCAAATATTGATTGGGCAGATCCTGACACCGGTACTTCTATATACAACAGAAGTTTAGTAATAGGTGTAAATATTGGTTTTTAATTTAAGTAAGAATAGATATTATGAAATACAATTATATAAAAGTTAGTTTAATAATTATCGTATCTATCTTTATTTCAGCTTGTAGCCAAGACTTTCTGAATGAAGATATGATACGACAAGAAAGCACTCAGTCGTTTGAGACTGAAGAAGGTCTCGACAAATTATCGATAGGTATGTATCAGAATCTTCGTATTCCTTTTACATATGAATGGGCATACCCTTATTGGAATTTCGGTACAGATGAGTTTACATCAGGTCGTGGTGGTAATAACTGGTTCAATGATTATACTGATGCATTTAATTCGGCAGCCAGTAATGGTTCAGCAGAAAACTGGGATCACATGTTCGCAGGAATCGGTTCAGCGAATACGCTCTTAGCCAACGTCCCTTTATACTATAGTGAAAATAATCCTAACTATAACACCAGATTAGGTGAAGGTTATTTTATGAGAGGTTATAACTATTTCCGACTTGTAATACAATTTGGAGGGGTTCCATTACTTACTGAGCCTGTAAAAGGTGCTCAAACAGATTTTGTGCGTGCATCTGCAGAAGAAGTTTATGCACAGATTATTTCTGACCTTAAGAAAGCTTATGAACTTCTGCCTGCATCAGCAGGTGATCAACCGGGCAGATTCACTAAATCAGCCGCCGCTCACTTTATTGCAAAAGCTTCTCTTTTTAGAGTAAGTGAAATAAACAGTGACTGGAACTCATCCTACAAGGATCAAGATTTGGATGAAGTAATTAAATATGGAAAATTAGTTATTGATGCTCATCCACTGGCAACAGATTTTAGTGATCTATGGGCATATGAAGAACCGGATGGAGCTAGTGAAAGATTACAGGAAATTGTATTAAGCGCTCAATTCTCTAACCTTTCAACAGGACGTACAGGTAATCAGGTTCATCTTTATTTCTTATCAGTATATCAAAACTTACCAGGTTTAAAACGTGATATTTCTGGAGGTAGAGAGTATAGAAGACTTCGTGCAACTAACTATGCTCAGGATGTTTATGACCGTGTAAACGACTCAAGGTTCTGGAAGAGTTTTGTTACAAGTTACAACAGTAACAATCCGGGTGCTGCACCTAAATGGGCTGCTCCTTACACTCCAGTAGGTAAAAACGATGGTGATCCTAAATTTGGCTTAAACGAAGAAGCAGTAAGATATATTGTAAATGATGCAGGAGATAACAGATATACAACAGAAAGTATAAAATATCGTGCACCTCATATGTTTGTACGCTATTTTGCTGATCAACCACAATCATATCTTGATCTGCATGGAAATTATGGTCACCCTGACGGTTCAGGTGGACCACGATTCCTTGCTTTAGGAAAGTATCGTGATGGTTCAAGACCATCAGTTGCAGCTGCAAACGGCTACAGAGATGGTGTTATTGCTCGCTCGGCAGAAGATTACCTTATGGTTGCTGAAGCTTATGGCAGAAAAGGACAATATACAGAAGCCCTACCATATATAAATGCATTACGCGAACGTGCTGCCTATAAAGAAGGTGAAGACAGGAGTAAGTATGTTGATGGCGGTGCAGCTTTTCGCAATAACACTTCAGGTTCAGGTGCCGGAGATGGTGCAGTATATTCTGATAATAATACATATTATGAATCAAATAATATAGAAGGAAACCTAACTGAAAGCACAGTTAACAACCTTGTGTTATCATCTGTTGCTGATATTTTCAGTTCAACTGATCAATTTTATACTGAATTAGGTGCCAGCTCCGACATGGATAAATTTTTAGTTTTTATCATGAATGAGCGTTCGCGCGAATTAATGGGAGAATTACACAGATGGCCCGATCTTGCCCGTTCAAAGCAACTTGAAAAAAGATTCAAAACTTTTAACGATGGAGTAAGAGAAGAAGGTTCAAATTTTAATGCTAATAAACATTATTTGAGACCAATTCCACAAAGTTTTCTTGATGCAATTACTAAAGATGGTCAAGCATTAACATCTGAGGAAAAGCAAGCTATGCAAAATCCCGGTTGGTAAAAAAGGATTGATATTAATTCGTTAATTGAATTGTTAGATGGATATTTCATTTTGAGAAATTTGAGATATCCATCTTTTTAAATTAATTTCGAAAATATGAATCCGCAACAGCGCTATATTGATTATGCTCTTGAGTGGGGCAATAAACATGAGTGGGGTCTTCGTAATTCTGCCGATGGCTGGAAGACTCGCAATGCGGATAATCAATGTGCAGGACAAGCTTATATCTTTCTATATGAACTTGATCCCGAGAAACCTGAGCATTACATTGCTAACATAAAAAGTTCTATAGACTCTATGATGGTAACCGACAAAATTGATGACTGGAATTGGATAGATGCGATTCAGATGGCTATGCCTATTTTTGCTCAGATGGGCAATATTACAGGCGACTCGGCTTACTACAACCGTGCTTATGATATGTATATGTACACAAAGCTGCAGCATGGCGACAACGGTCTATATAACCCTGCAGACAGCCTATGGTGGAGAGATGCCGATTTTGATCCACCTTACACGGAGCCTAATGGTGAAGACTGCTACTGGTCGAGAGGAAACGGATGGGTGGTGGTCGCAATGGCGCGTATGCTTGATATTCTGCCTGCTGATGAAACTCACCGTATGGAATATGAAACTATGCTGGTTGAAATGAGTTATGCACTTAAAAAGGTGCAGAGAGAGGATGGCTATTGGAATGTAAGTCTGCACGACCCAAGCAATTACGGTGGAAAAGAGCTTACAGGAACAGCCATGTTTATCTATGGTATGGCTTATGGAGTTAACAATGGCCTTCTTAACAGGGAAGAATTTGAACCTGTAATTCTCAATGCATGGAATGCTATGGTTAATGACTCGCTACATCCCAACGGCTTTCTTGGCTTTGTGCAGGGTACGGGAAAAGAACCCAAAGAGGCGCAGCCGGTAACTTATGAACGTGAGCCCGATTTTGATGACTATGGCTTAGGTGCATTCCTAATGGCTGGAGCAGAGATATATAAAATGTTATAAATATTATAACGAAGAGGTATTAATTAAAATCACCCCAAAAGTATTAATGACTTTTGGGGTGATTTATTTAGTTACTGATATGATCTGTGTGAACTACAAGATCTTGATTTCCTCAGGAGCATCTATCTCTGTTTTAATCTCTCCGTTTGTCAGTTTGGTGTGTTTCACTTTTACTACTCCATAAGGTGTAGGATAGCTGCCTTCAGCCCACTCAAGATCTCCAAGAAATGGTTTTATCTCCAACACTTTACAGCCTGGTTCTAAAGCCTTTATCCCCAATACATTTTCCGTGAGCCATGCGGTAACTCCTGCCGACCATCCATGACACAGACTGTGACGGAAGCTGGGATAACAGTAATCACCAAAATCTCCATGTATATCATTCATACCTTCAGGTGTAAATTCATCAAGTCGGGCAGAATTCTCCATCCATTCAATATTAAAGTCTTCCCAGAATGTAGTAGCTCCCATATCCAGCATACCTCCCCAATAGTCACTTACAATATCTAATGCCTCATCCTGCTTTCCGGCCATTGTAAGTGCATCAAGCATATACAGCCCATAAAAGGTGGAAAATCGTTTAGCACCATCAACAGCAATAACCTCTTCACTTGCTTGCACCGGATCCATAAGTCCCACAACAGCCATAAGCGCAGCAGCTTGCTTCAGATTATTATGCCCCATGATTTTCTGATTGAGTTTCACTGCTGCTGAAGAAGCTACTGAGGCAGAGCGACTCTCACCCATAATTTCGCACAGTTTCTGTGCATCTCTCAGAGCCCAGGCAAGCAGTGCACGGTAACCTGCTTCAACACCTTCTTTGTTAGGTGTAGAAGGCCAGTCGAGAAAGCGGAACGGACTTAAATTCTCGGTGCCATCTTCGGCAATTTTGGAATCTATCAAATCTATCAAGCCTACAATATAATCCCTGTGGCTATTCAGAAAATCCATATCGCCATTCTGCATAAACCAGTCATAGTGAATTATCAGATACCACATAGAGTAAGAACTCATGCCATTCATCCACTGCGGAAGCGGATATTGCTCTGCCGCAAGATTCAAACTCTTTGGAATAACTTCGTTGTATCCAAATACAGCATTTATAGCTTTCAACTCGGGATGAAAATCTCCCAGCCACACTAGGCGGTCGCGTTTAATTCCATCCCAAAGATACTCCTGCATATTCAGATGAGTTGTATATGCACCTGTAAGCCAGATTGAATCCAGGCGTGGGTTACTGCTTTTAAATGACCCGAGATAAGGAATATCACGATAACGCAATATTGCCCTTGCCTCTTTCAGATTTATTGTTGTACCCGGCTGAAGCAAATCGATTCGTACAAAACGGAAGCCGGTATTTCCTATTTCAATTAACCCTGTACGAGGAATTTCCATGATTATATCCCTTTTGGCATGATCATCTGTAGAAAAGCCCATCAGCCAATCGGAATTATAAGTATCACTGTTGGCTTCGCCCACAGATTCTCCAAAACGGATTCTAACCAGCGAAGGTTCTCTGCGTGATGATCCTCCCATTACGAGTTGTAGTCCGCCATGCAGCTCTTTGCCGTAATCCAATAATATGGAGGAAGTATCGTTTTCTGTGCTTTTAATGGAGCAGAATCTGGTAGTACGGCTCATGTCCGACTGACTATTACCCTGCTCTAACAACACATCGCTATTCTTTATAAGCTCACCTGTATTGTCTGAAGTCCACATAACCTTAACAGGAGAAATGAAAACCCTGGTGAGTTCATCTTTTTGTGCATTCCCCTTATATTCCGGTCCAAATACAGGCGGAAGTTGAGAATACAGGTTAAAAGCAGCGAAAGACAAAGTCATCGCCACGAGCATAATTATTTTTCTCATAGATTTAAACTGTCAATTTTATTATTTGAATATATATTTCTCAAGACTTAAAGTGGATAATACTTTTTTCCCTGAAAAGATAGTAACTGTAATATCATATTCATATCCTTTATTCAATGCAGTCTTTCCCGAAAGCTGCAGATACACTTTTTCATATGGTGCCAGAACCGGAATATCGCCCGTGGCCACGTTTATAGTTTTCCCATCTTTTGTATAAGCTATTTTTACAGATGCTTTTGAGGAAGTAACCTGACCGAAATTCTGTACTTCTACAGAATATGAAGCTCCATTCAAAGATTCCGTAATAACAGGAGCACGTGCCGAAAGAATTGGTTCGATATAATCTATATACGGTAACCGTGCATATCCGTATAACATTTTACCATTCTTATAACGTCCTATCAGTTTAGGAGCAAACTCTGTTTCGGTTATTCCATTCCCCGCAGCATCAAATGTTACAATAAGGTCTTTTCCATCATTTTCAGTTTTCAAAACACGGCTGCCACGACCAAAATTAACCTCTTCAGATGCACCAAAACGCAGTGATTCTACATCAATATCGGATTGTGGATTAAAGCCCTCTTCTGCTGTAACTTTTAATCTGATAACCTTTGTTTTTGAGGTAATAGGTTTATCGTCGAGTAAAGTAAGTAAAAGCCCGGGATTTAGTGGTATTCCAATATTTTTTGAACTATGAA
Organism: Fermentimonas sp.; assembly: GCA_028683355.1. GTDB lineage: Bacteria > Bacteroidota > Bacteroidia > Bacteroidales > Dysgonomonadaceae > Proteiniphilum. Next base: position 17,946 of record JAQUIZ010000028.1, on the reverse strand, counting down.
TATCAGATGATTTATCCAAAGGCTTCAGAGTATCTATAACAGCAAAGTTTGCCTGAATTGCGCGTCCATATTCATCCTGATAGATCTTGATGCGTTCAAACTTGAACCACTCTTCCACAAGACCGTCCTCGTGTACAGCAATTCCGGGTACATAAGCCTCACCCGGGTCCACTACCCAGTCGACACCATTTTTTGAGCGTAAGTAAAAAGCAATACGTCCCAGCCAGTCGTTAACTATCATGTGATATTGAATATGGTCACGCCAGATTACAGGGTCTTCAAACCTGCCAGCAACAGTCGGGTAAACACGTTTGTCGGTCAATTGTCCATACTCCGATAGTCCGTCACGGCTAATCCAAATTCCACCACCGCGACACACCATAATAAACGAACCATCCTCACGCTTAGTAAATGTAAGATTCGACAACCCTTCTATGATACGGCGGTCACGGGGATTAAAATCAAATTCACCATACTCCCACTTCCCGTTCAGGCTATCGCTTATATAACGTCCGTCAATAACGTAAAGAACATACCGACCATCTTTCAATTGATATACTTCAGGATTATGTCCTTTACCAATTACGTTTCGTAGTTTGAATGGTCCTGTCAGGTTATCACTTACACTATTAAACACAATAGAGTTTGACCATTCACGATGACCTTTTGGCGAAGACTCCAACCAGCCACATACTATAAGATGATATAAACCATCCTCATCTTTCTTGATATTCCCTCCCCAGTAAGACCAAATTCGGTCTTCAATTCCATTGTCAACATAACGTGGAACTACTCCATCTACACCCCAAGTATCTGATGAAAGTAAGTTTCCTTTCATCGGAAGGAAACGATCCATAAAACGGCCTCCTTTAACCAAATTTTCCCATTCCGCAGGACGTTCCCTCTCTTCAACCTGTGACATAACCGGAAAAGCCAAAATGAGTGTGGCAGCAGAAATTAAAAGCTTAGAAAAAATATTCCACATATTCTTTAAATTTTTATATATGTTTTTTTATAATAAATTAGTTTAAGGTGTAATTGATCACTCTGCATGTATGAAATGCTTACGCATAAACTCTATAAACAGATCATAATCACCTGGCAATGTGCCATGGCCTCCGGTGTGCATAAAGTAACCTATGTCATTAAAAATCGGCCTATCGGCTTCTGGCATAACATCCGTTTCCAATCCTTTTTTATCAAACAGGTTGTAAACGGGTTCTACAGCAACTGCGGCCAGAAATTCACCTTTTGGATCTGACCATCCGTCTTTAGTACCTGTCTGCAGCAATAGCGGACGCGGTGCTATCAGCGAAATAAGCATATGAGCATCAATGGGTGACGACTGAGGGTTTTCGGCATACTTAGCACGATTGCCGCTAAACTGATAATAATAGCGTGATGGAGCAATCATATGGCCTATTGTTTCACCATAATCCCGCATAGAAAGTGCTGCACCTCCTTCGCCTGAACAGCTGGCAATAATCATGGCAAAACGCTCATCCAATGCGCCCGCCCAAAGTACAGTTTTGCCCAGTCGCGATACACCATGCAATGCAACCTTTTTAGAATCAATATCAGGATCACTCTCTATGTAATCCATTGCATAACCCAGTCCCCACGCCCAGGCAGAGATTGTTCCCCACTCATCGGGTAATGGCCATTTTTCATCCTCAGCCAGATAATGACCTCTAATGCCGTGTGAAATTCCTTCTGGAAAATCAGGCTCTATATCGCCATAATAAATTGTAGCAACTCCTATTCCTGCTTCAATAAATTTCATCACGTCCAGGCTGCTGAATCTTTTTCCCTGATCTATCTGAACGGGCACCCTCTCCTTCTCACGATTCCATATGAATCCGGGACGTACTCCGGGGTCATCAACAGTAAGCGAATTTGGCATAAAACTAATCATAAGGAAAAGTGGAACCGGCTTTGCAGCTTCTGCAGGAAGATAAATAAGTAGGTCTGCTTTATTATTCAAGGTTTCGTCTGTGAAATACAGGGTTACCTGTTTCCTTGTAGCTTTTCCATCAAATACAGGCGTACCTTCATCAAAGAGTTTAGCATTTCGGGATTCACGTTCAGGTGCCCTGCCAAACTGCTCACTTTCGAAAAGTGCAACAATTTCTGGACGGCGTTTTGTCATCCAATCCTCCGCATTGTCTACCGCTACACCATTTTCCATAATCAAAGGATCAGGAAGCTTATAAACACCTATTTTTGATTCATCATAGTTGACGGGTATACCGGCAATGGTATCCTGTTGCTGTGCAACAACACTCATTATGGTGAACATGCAAAAGACAACAATAAGAAAAGATAACCGATAATGGTTAAATCTAAAGTATGTGTGCATCATAGTTTAAATGTAAAAAAAGTTTCAATTTAGGAATATAAATACTCCAGATAATATCTATTATTTCTTTTAGTTCAGATTTTCACTAATAAGAAAAAATCTGGTTTGCCAAGGATCAAGTTTTAAATTGGTAGTTATATACCCTCCTTCTTCTGCTTCTGCCGGAACATCTGTAATTTGACCTGACATTGCATCCAATGCCCTTAGTTTGCCTGCTCCAGAAAGTTTAACACTCAGTTCCTCCTGTTTATCACTTTCATTAAAAACAAAATACAGATCCGCATCCTTCAATTTGCGATGATTATATTTGATAAATTCACATTTACGATCAAGAACAAAGTCAGATTCATCCAAAGCTTCCATAACCAGTGGCGTAAGCCTGTCGGATGGTTCTTCGATATTCCAGCTGAATGGTGTCAACTCTGAATTGCGAAAACTTTTATCAACAGAGAGAATCGAATCGTTGCCGATTGAGATCACTTTTCCTCCCTCACTTTGAAAATCTGCCAACCGATCAATTACTTTAGAAGAAAGAGCTGTTAATGGTGGAATAATAATGGTTGAATAAGATTGACAGCTTTTGTTAACAAAACTTCCTTTATGGAGTGTCATAAGTGACTCAATAGCCTGTTCATCTATCACATCAAAATCATACTGAGCATCGAGAAGTCCCTGCATTATATCGATAGCAGTGCTGTCTGCTGAAAGATCACCTAACCAGATACTGGATAGGGGATATAAGAATGCCAGCTTTGCCGCAGGGGTGCCTTGAGATAAAAGGTAACACGACCTGTGAATATACTTGGCCACATCCGGGAATCTCTCATCTGCCAGCCACCCTCTCATACCAGATTCACCTTTACTGGAAGCAGGAACAAACATCACTTCAACCATATTGATTCCTCTTACAAGTTGCTGATCCAGGATCCATTTTGCCTGATCTAAATCCGGTCGTGGCGAATAAGCAGCAAAACTCTCAGTAAATGATCTGGGGTGACCATTAACATGAGCAGCAGAAGATGCATATTTGGGGAATAGAGGATTTACTTCACCGGGCCATATCTGATGCCATATTGCATCAACACCAGGCATCTGTACAGAATGTAAATTTCTAAAAAGATCACCTTCAGATCGGATAAGTTTTATCATATCTTCCTCATGGTTCAAATGCACCAGATAGTCCATATTATGTGCAGCACACCAATCAGCCTGCACTTTAAAAAAATTATCCGCAAACAATGCTGACCACACATCCCAATAATCCGCTTTTACACGACGCAATTCATCCGTGAGCTGCTCTATAAAGAGGCCAGCTACGTATGGCTGCAGATCGTATCCCTTTCGTTTTTTGAACTCTTCAAAAAGTGCAGGTGTCCACGGCAATCCTCTTGTAGAATAATCAGGCTCATCACCTCGAAAGCCGAGAATGGTCTCTCCAAATTCATCTCCTACATATTTCTTGTATTCTTCATGAGTAAACTCGATGAATTTACCTGTTGCGGAGGCATCCAGATAATCTATCAAAGCATGAGACGGATCTTTTCCCCTGCTTGGGTTATTTACTGAGCGAGTAGGTGAAGAACGCAGCACATGCCTGGCCATCACAATGTTCCACTCTCCCTCTGGAGCTTGCCAATTGAGTAGCCCCTTATTGATTTCCAATGTTATTATTGAATTATCCTCTAAGTTGTATGCTACTGCACTCACAACTTCTCCGGGGAGAGTCAAAGAGATGGCTTCACCACCTTTCAGAGTAATCAGGCTATCATAAGGAAGCAATATCTTCATTCCAAGCTCAGGCACCTTACTGGCAATCATTCCACCTGCAAAACCGCTGGGATATTTACCTTCATCAACAAGGTAGAGCCGCATATCCCTTTCTTTAGCCAGATATACCGCTGTATCTACCTTCCTGAACCAACCTTCGGAGAGATATGAAGCCCCCATTTCATAACCCGGTTCAAGAGATACAATATGTACATTTTTAGCTCTGAATGTATTCATATCTCTGGCCATCACCTCACCTGTCACATTACCATCCCACCCCCAATAGAAGGAAAGAGAGTATTCAACGGGAGGGTCTGCAAATTCTTGCAATATTTCAGACGCAGAAGGATTACTGATTAATGAGTTGTTTTCTCCATCTCTTATCCCACTTTTCACTTCCTGGCAGCCGGAGATTACCAAAAATAACCACGTAAAGAGCAAAAGAGATAATAAACCGTTGATGTTTCGGTAAACCGCAGTTGGTTTGAATTTACTCATAAAGTGTGATTTAATGATTCACTTCAATCGATACTCATCTCATATTTTGAAAAGTCGATAAACCTTTCCAATGTGTTGATAACAGGCTCCTTGCCGTTCGCTGAGCTTATCCACAAGCTAAGGTATCTTGCCGGTTTAGAGATAAAAATATGCTGATTTCCATCGTCCATAATCTTAGTGTAGTCATCAGGATTGATAAAGATTGCTGAACCAAGCTCTACCTGTTCTGCTGCCACATCCTCAGGATGCAATCCCCAGGCAAAGATACAATCATCCTCAACCACAACCTCTTGCCCAGGGTGATAGTTGATTCCGGTCACAAACTCCACATCATTTTCAGATAACGCGTAAGCTTCCACCTTTGCTTTTCTGAAACCTGAGTAAACAGTTACTCTAACCAGTATATCTACTTTACCGCCACGATAAGGCACATCTTCGGACAACATCTCCAAATATGATATACTACCTTCTTTAGCTACCCTTGCTGTTCTGTTTGATACAGGGTCAAGTGGCAAAACATTCTCTCCGTCCCATAAACGGATACCACCCAAACCAACTGTAGGTCCCACTTTATAATAGTCGGCTCCTTTTCCTTCAAGCTGCAGCTGTGTGGTGGGATACCATTTGTATTTAGCCAGTTCAAGTCCCGGATTAGCTTTCGAGTAAATATCTATAGCTGCCTTTTTGTCAAAATAATACCGGATTGCCAACCACTCATTTTCAATAGCAGGACCGTGATGCCCTAAAGCTCTGTATAAATCACCCGACTCAGAAGAAACATGATCAAGGTAAGTTGCACTGTCACTACGTAAAAAAAGACTTGCATCTGTCATGTTCTGTGCCATCAGTAAACTACCTTGTAAGAGTAAGGCACATAAAAATAGTTTCATTTTCATACAATTATTTCATTTTAACATTAATATTCATGAAGCTTTAAAAACAACCAGTATCAGAATATAACATTTTCAGTGCTCGTTTCTTATGCCGATAAAACATACTATTCGAACCTATAAAGCTTCACCTTCAAGATTGTAGGATCGCTTCCTAATTTTGCACCCGTACCTGTTCTGTTGTGAGATGCTTCTAAGGCAAGATTATAGTTGACCATTATATCGTCACCGTTTAGCAAACGACCGTTTTTCCAATTTCCATTCAGATATTCCCCTTCGTAAATTGACTTAAAACCGGCTATCCTTGGGCCTGGTGTATCAGGTACAAAAGTAACATTTATATTCGAACCGGCAATCACATACTCGTCTCCACCCATCCAGATTACAATGCAATAACCGCTATCTGATAAAAACTCACCTGATCTCATATGTTTGTTTAATGATGCTGTAATATTATATTCACCCAACTGTTGGGTTGTACCATTATTATCTTTCGAGATCTTAAATGCGGTGATCCTGTTTTCAGACTGTGCACTTGTAATCAAAGGAGTGAGCTGTTCCAGTAAGCTGTATGCCTTGGATAATGCTGTTGCCTGTGGAGAATCAATATCTCCGTCAATTCCGAAAGGTGAATAGCCTATGCCGGAGTGTTTACCAACAGTATAAAAGGCGCTTGCTGCTCCCGTTTCACCACTGAACGACTCAGGTACAAACAAAGGATTCCATGAATGTGTATATTTCTGAACTATTGACGAAAAATCGGGCAGATAAATATCGGGACACAATATATCAATTTCAGGGGCCGCAATACGCCATATATCATGTATATGTTCCTGAGGACCTCCGGAAGGATAATCGCCGGGTCGTTTATCTTCAGGTTGAACAATCCATGCATTCACAAATAAAGGAAGGTCATATTGTTCTCTACCTGCAGCACCCACCTCATTGATATAATCAGCATACTGCCAACCCATGAAGTACTCTTCAGCTTTTATGTTACTGCCAAAAACCTCACTCCAGGTGCCTGTTTCTTGTTTGCCGTTTCTCTCCCACAACTCTCTTACATCTGAGTGCAGCTCATTTTCATACTTTTTCAGGCCATCGATAAGTGCTTTTGGCACCTGTTGATAAAAAGCATTGTTCGCTAATTCAGAGTAATCCCTTACTGCACCCATTACACCCACCTCATTTTGGACCTGCACCATTATAACCCTTTTATCGAGTGCATCCACTTTTTTCAGATGAGCCATAAGAGCGGCGAAAGCCCTGGCATCTGCCTTTTTGGATTCCACACCTAAGGGACTTAAAGTCTCCGTTGCTTTGCCATTGTCTAGCATAACCCTTGGGAAACGGACAGGATCCGTTTTCACCCAGTCAGGCACATAATGAGAAAGTCCGTTTTTCCAGCTTCCAAACCACAGCAACACAAGCTTCAAGTCATGCTCTTTTGCCTTTCGGATCATACCGTCAACAAGTGTAAAATCATATTCTCCCTCTTCCGGTTCTGTTAGTTGCCATGAAACAGCAGCAAGCACTGTATTCAGATGCATATCTTTTAAAGGTTGCCAAGCCGATTCAAGGTAATATAGACTAGAACTGCTTGAGTTGTGCAACTCACCACCCAGTATCAGAAAAGGCTTATCATCAACGATTAACTGGGTAACTGCGCCTCTCTTCTCTAATCGGGGAGCCGATCCCTTGTTAGTTTGAGCAAGTAGTCCTACCGGATAGAATAAGAAAGACATGGATAAAAAACCTATGATCAAAAAACACTTAATTATATCTTTTCGTCTTGACAATTGTTTTTCCATTACAACATGTTGTTTATAAAACATAATATTACAAATAAAGTCAACTATTTATTTAGCCACTTTTCGGGAACCCTGACAACACAAATATTCATACTTCGACCATCTTCTGAAAGCATTGCCGACTGAATCTCAATTTTTGTACCATCGGGACTAAATGTTGGATGAACATGGTCAGCTGCAGTAGTTTTATGCCCAGCAGTAAGCAACATCATTTCACTCGTCTCACGATTAATTAAATATAGTTCACGGTCAAAATTATCACCCACTGCAAATCTCTTGTCATGTGAGCCATGCACATGCCAGAATCCGCTACCATAAGGTATTTGACCTGCAATAATCATCTCTCTTGTATTGATGTTTACGATACCCAGCCCGGTAGGTTTTTCACGTGTTCCTGATGGCCCCCATGACACTTCTTGTCCAGGATTGGCTCCACTCACATCTGTGCCCTCAGGCCTGTTTTTATCAACTACACCCGGAATAGGTCTGTGCCCCAGAATAGCAATGGCTACTTCATCCGGACTGATTACTGCTTCGTGTGTTATCCATTCATATTCCGATTCAGGATAAAGAGGACGCAATCCCGTACCGTCAGCATTTACAATCCATGTGCGCTGCGGAGCCTTACCACCTGTCTCCCAGCAAAATACAATCTGTCCGGGCACCCATGGGTTACTCTGTATGTGTCCTACCTGAAATGGAACTGAAACTACATGCTTCAACTCGCCTGTATAAATATTCATCCCGGCTATTCCTGCCGGTCCTGCTCCCATATTACGAGGACCGAAAGGTCTAGAGATCTCAGTACCTTCCGGAAGATATTTTAATGACTCCTCTTTTCCAACACGAAACCATACCCACTCCTCTCCTCCGTCAAGAGCCATATCACCTCCTGCACCCATCTCGGGCGGGGTTACTCCGCAAATTCGCTCATAAGCAGAAACCGGTTTCAGGTTGCCCGATTCAGAATCAGCAAATAGTTTTTTCAGATCTACCTCAACAACCTCCACTGCAACCGGAACGCCTCTTGGGGCATCCGGCCTTCTCATAAAATACAGCTTCATTGATTTTCTTGCCACGCTAAGCATACCAGAGTATCCTCCTTCAGTAACCTGCACAATATCACCTGTTTTTTCATTTACGGCCATGGCTTCGCCCACAACCCTTTGTGAGGTAAAAATGACCCACTCGCCGTCTGAAGTCCACTGATTATGTGTTGGATAAATCTTCCTGTCACCCGACTGGCTACTTGTCAAAAACACAAGCTCAACCCCGGTCACAGGATCCTTCACTACTTTTCTCTCGGATGGAAAACGTGTACCTATTTGTGCATAAACAGGTAAAATCAAAGCAATTGACAATAATATAAATAGTGTTATAAACGTCTTTTTCATGTTAGCTGTATTTAATTTTTTACTCTCCCAAATAATAACTTGGAACCGGTGGTTGCTGATAACCCATTGTACGTACAGTTACTGTTTGCCTGTAAGTATTATCCTGCAGAAGCGTAACTCTTCGGTCTTCAGCAGGAATAGTTGTACTGTAAATCCTCAACTCACCGGGTAAAGCAGTTATAATCTCTTCACGCCAGTCACCAAAAAGGTCGGCAGTCATAATTAACCGTCCCTGAAAACCGCTTTGAACTTCTCCCAATTCATATTTCATAACAGAGATTCCTTCACGGTCTCCTGTAATATACTGGCGTACCTTGCCGGCATTCCACCAAAGCCAGTCACCGGTAGGCGGCACATCTTCTCCTGAACCAATCTGATTTCCCTTTGCATCAAACAGATATTTGTTATTATTACCGGGCACTCTCATTGATCTGTGTCCTTTAGGATCTTCACCGGCAAAGCTCTCTAACCCGGGAAGTGAGGGATCTATATCGGCAACCATACCTGAGCCTATATGAACTGTAGGTTCTCCTACACTCCAAACCAACTCTCCAGTTTTTGCATCACGAACACAAATACCAAGTCCGTCTTTGTCATGCAGAGCTTCTACAGCCAAAAACACCTCGAGACCCGGACGTGCAGGATTAATATCGGTAACATAAACCTTATCCGGGTGTCCTAATCCGGCCGACCACAACAGTGTGCCATCATCATCCAAAACTGCACTGCCAAGTATAATCTCATCACGACCATCATCATCAACATCATTAACCAGCATAATATGTGCACCCTGACTGCGTACAATCGGATTCTCCTCATCACCATCCCAGCTCCACAGTTTTGTGAGTTCACCTTCAGTAAACTGATATGCATCCACAAGCATGGCTTTATATGTACCGCGACCAACTATCAGGCATGGTGTTTTCCCGTCCAGATAGGCTACGCCCAACTGATTACGGTTTTGCCTGTTATAGTTTCCCAACCTTTCTGTACGCTCGGGCCAGTCAGCTCTCGTTATCTCTTTGCCTGTCATACCATCCCAGATTGAGATCCACTCTTCACCTTCATAAACGGCACCATCAGCATCACGCACTCCGGAGGGCGCAGTCTTCACAGCAATTTCAGCTTTGCCGTCACCATTAAAATCATAAACTATAAAAGGTGAATACCACACACCTGGCTCAATGCCATCACCCAGGTCATTTCGCCACAAAAAAGTACCATCATTCAGATAAGCCTCAATCTTGTATGTTATCTGCGAGGAGTCGGGTCTTGAACCCGGATCCTTACTCACATTGGGTTGTATAAGCACAAAATCAAATTCTCCATCACCGTTAAGGTCGGCAACCCCAAGCCTTCTCCTTCCCGGAAAAGCATCATCTTGCAGAGGTATAGATATATATGCAGGCTCTTCCACAGATTTTTTTGTGATCACTGAAACTCTCTCCGATGGTGCTCCTTTACTATTTTTCCCTACAGGGATCACCCAATATTTATAATTTGTCTTATTGCGTACTTGGTGGTCTACAAAATCCGTGGTAGCAGCGATTGGTCTCCTGTTCAGTTTAACAGAACGATCCCCGTTACCCCTATAAACATCAAAAGCCACATCAGCAGGATCCGATTTCAATAGCCTCCAGCTAACATAAACGTTATTATTCTCATCCTCAACCGCAATAACACCCCGGTTTAATTGATCCTCTATCCTTTCCTTAGCAAAACCTTCTACTTTTTGTTTAAGGGCATGGTTTGGCTCAAGAATTTCAATATTATATAAAAGTTCGCGGGCATCCTGAGAGTATGCTTGCACTGTAAATAACAGGAGGCAAAAAACAAAGACTACTTTATTCATATTATGAATTTATTATGTTGTTGGTATAAATTAATTAACTGTCTCTTTATATCGTGATAAAATTACTCCACGGGAGGTTCTGACAACTCTGTTTTTCCTTTTACATACTCAGATGCAAGCTGATGAAGCTCTTTCACAACATCTTTATATTTTGGATCATTTACCAGATTACGCAATTCATGAGGATCATTGATAGGATCAGTCATATAAGCACCTGAACCTAAACCGTAAAACTCAGCATAACGCCATCGCTCTGTACGAACTGATACTCCTGTAATACCTTTTCCTCTCTCATTCCATACTGTATATGCCGGACGATCCCACTCTCCCTGAGGATTTTCCAGCAACGGCTCAAGACTCACTCCATCAAGACCCTCAGGATCAGGCAAATCGCAAAGATCAGCAAGTGTGGGATAAATATCCACCAGCTCAACTACTCGTGGTGAAGATTCCCCATTACCTTTAGCCCGGGGGTCATAAATGATAAATGGTATACGGGTACCCTGCTCCCACAGCGAACCGGCTTTCGACCATTTACCTTTCTCTCCGAGCTGATATCCGTGATCGCTCCAAAACACAATAATAGTATTCTCCCGAAGTCCCTGTTTTTCCAACTCACCCAAAACCCGTCCGATATTCCAATCCACGTAACTTACGCAAGCCAGATAAGCATGTATCATATCACGTGCCTCTTCAGGCGAAGCTGTCCTGTTTATAAACAGATCCGCATTGTTTGACCTGATAGAACCTTGTGGAAAACCATGCGGAACCATTGGCAATGATGCAAAATCGGGAGGTAGTTTTATGCTGTCTGAATCATACAAATCAAAAAACTCTTTGGGAGCAACAAAAGGTGTATGCGGTTTTGAAAAGCCACATGCTATAAAAAACGGCTGATCATTCTCCTTGCTTTTCCTGATATATTCTATAGCCCTGTCGGCTACTCTTGTGTCTCCAAGTTGCTTTACGGCCTCTCCTTCAACTGCTTCCCAACGATCAGAACCGGTATAAGCCTCTAAACCCGGTGTTAGTTTTGCAGGCTGGCGCCGCGACTGACCGTAAGCCTCTTCATCCGATACATACGAAGGAGGATTGGCACTTACAGGTTCGCTATACCTGCGGGCTTCACCCCCTTCTGTCCATGCTTCCGTATCGTCAATGCCGCCATGAAACACTTTTCCCGTGCGAAGAGTAGCATACCCTTGCTGCTTAAAATATTTTGGCAGACTCACCCATTCAGGATAGGTGGCTCCAAACCATTCACGGTTGCTATATAGGCCGCTTGTGGTTGGGCGACGCCCTGTAAGAAGTGATGCTCGTGACGGACCGCTAAGCGGATACTGACAATAGGCTCTTTCAAATCTTACCCCTCTTTTTGACAAATCATCCAGATTTGGGGTAACTGCCATCTGACTACCGTAAACATTTATTTCTGTTCTCATATCATCAGATATCAGGAACAGAACATTCATTGGTTTTTTCGAATCACTATCAGATTCAGGATCAACAACAGGTTGCGAAAAAGCGTTTGCAAATGACACCGAACCAATTAACAATCCAGCGGTGTAAAACCTTGTTTTACAGACATTTATTTTCATGAGGCTCTGTTATCTAAATATTAATATTGAGCAGCAATATAAATTGCCGCTCAATATTAAGACAGAATCTATTTTATTTAAACAATAAATAGTTAGTTGTAACCCGGATTTTGGTAAGCTGCCTTAGCTGCTTCATCCAGTAGATTCCCATTTTCATCAGTAAGCATATCTATAAACGTCTGCGGGAATGGCTTGAATGTGTTGTAGGGTCTGAATGCACCCTTACCATTTCCGGTCTGACCTTGTGTGCCATTAACATTATCAGATACAGGCCAGTGATTTTGCAGGGTCGATCCCATTTGCTGGTGCCACATTATTCTGTCGGCCTGAATTCCTGCATGATGAATTCCTTCATATAGCGTAAGCTCACCAATCATTTCTCTGGTCAGTTCATTGTAAATAAAATGTACAAACCTTTGCAAATCAGTTGTTGCGCTGGAAGGATAATTCTCTGCAATTGAATTGGCTGAAGTACCATCCCAATAAGTAGCATCAATTCTCATGTCAGAAACTCTGTTATCTGTTACGGTATAGGGATATTGCTTCTCTGAAGGACTCAGATCCTCTGCACCAGGATATAATCTAGCAAGTACTTCTGCACGATTCTCTCCTGGTTTGTATGCTGCCCTTTCTCTTACTTTATTGATATCATTAATTGCTGAAGCAAAATCACCTTTGCGTCCATAAGCTTCTGCTCTTATCAGGTATGTCTCTGCAATTCTGAACATTGCCACGTTTCGACTTCCATATTCAGAGTTTACAGCCTCCCTGTTGATGTCGATATGTTTTTTTACAGTTGCAGCAACACCGATACCATATTCTAAACCTACGTTGTTTGCTTGGAAATCATCGCTTCCATCTCTTCTGTAATAATATTTATCTCCATCTTTAGTCCAACGTGGATATAAAACATAAGGCTGAGCTTTAGCTACCTCAATCGGAATAGCTGTCTCTTTCGTGTTTTCTAAAAAGACTAGGCCTAAATCACCTTTTCCTATCTTATGTTCGCCGGTAACAGCTGGACGTCCATTCCATGACTCGCGTGTATAAGTAGGTAAAATGTTCGCATTAAAATATGCAGCCTCATCATCAGACCACTGCTTTGTTCCGTTTTTAGGGTCATTATAGCTGTAATATTCAACATCATTAGCTCCTTCAGAAAGCATTGCCTTGTATTCTATAAGGAATGTTTTTTCGAACCTTGAGTCTGACTGTTTATCTGTAAATACATCATATCCCCAGTCATTTGTTCTCATCCTAACGTTCTGATGCCCATACTCCCATGTACGGTTGGGTAAACCCCAAAGTGCACGCACATAATTACAGGTCATATAGCACTGAAAACGCATACCGTAGCGGGTATTAGCAAGCTTAGGACCAAAAGATGCAGCTAAAATAATCTCCGAATTATTTTCAGAAGGGTAAGAACCTTTTGCTGTAGCAAAAATATCTGCATAATTATCAGCCAATTTATAATTAGGACTATTAATTACCTGTGTTGCAAAATAGATACTTGAATCAAGGTCTGTCGCCACATTTCCTTTATAAAGCATTCCTAAATGTGCATTTGGATTCGAATGATCTATAGTGCCGTCAGCTTTCCTATACTGCTTGAAGTCTGCTCCCTGCGCTCTTTGCAGATAAAGTTTAGCAAGAAAATGTGCTGCTGCACCTTTTGATACTCTCTCTCTGCCTTCTGTTGATCCGCCTTCGAATACTGTAGCGGGAAGATTATCATAACAGAATCTCAAATCACCTATAATCTGTTTATAGATCTCTTCAGATGTTGATTTAGGGAAATTGTACGAATCAGGCAATGAGTTGTTACTTTTCAAAGTCATATGAACGTCACCCAGCGAAGTGTTAAGCATATAATATACCCATGCTCTTGTAAACAGAGCCTCTGACATCCTTTGAGCAGCATATTGTTTATCTGTAGCAAAGCGTCCTAATGCTTTTCCGTCTCTAATCGTTTCTATTGCCCTGTTACAATTATTTATTGTTGGGTAACCTCCAAGTAGTTGCTTGGCGTAATATCCCATAAGATTATTAGTATAGTTACCGGCACCACCGGTTGGTGTCCATACTGTAGGAGAATAAATATCCCAGGAATTATCTCCTCTTATTTCAGCATCCGACCCCACATGAAACATGTAAGATCCTTCTTCCCATCCATATTTCCATCTCAAGGCATCATAAGTCCCGTTTATAAGTTGCTCTAATCCCGGTTCAGTATTAAAATAATCCTGAGTAATCGTAGACACCATCTTTTCTTCTAAGAAACTTTCGGAACAAGCTAATATTCCTATAGTTGATAATAATATTATAATAATGTACTTTTTCATAACTACTTAAATTTAAAATCCGAATCTTAATCCTATTACATAACTACGCATTAATGCAGTGTTGTTGGTTTGTCCTCCTGCCATTGCAGCAGATTTTGAATCCCAACCATTAACATCATCAGGATTGATACCTACTTTTACAAGATCACCTCCAAAAATAAATGGATTAAGTACCTGTCCGTATATCTGCATATTTGAAAGATTGTATTTCCTAAGAACCTTTTGAGGGAATGTATACGAAAGTGCTATATTTCTAACAGCCACCATGTTGCCGCTTGTATAGTTCATTACATCTGAGCTACTGCTATGTACTTTAGTAGTAGGTTGCGGATATCTTCCTGATGGATTTTCAGGACTCCATACATCATTTTCCACTCTTCTGCCATAAGTTTGTAGCAAACCGTAATAAAGGTTTCCTACGCGTGCATAAACAAAGAAATTAAGTTGCAGATTTTTGTATGTTAAGGTATTAGTGATACCTCCTACCCATTTAGGTCTGTTAGAACCAAGTATTTTAGCATCATCGTCATTAATCTTACCGAATCCATTATCCATTATTGTTATGGTCTCACCTGAGGCTAAAGTATAAGTAACCGAGCCTTCAGTACCTGCAGGAACAACCTCCATAGGCTGCTGATCAACAATCTTAGCCTGACCGGGAATATATGTCAATTTCCCTACTGTTTTGTAAATATCCATCAGGTAACGATCTTCTTCTGTATCTTGCCACAAGCGATCATACTGATAATCTCGCATCACTCTGATAGGTTGTCCAATAAACCATCCGTTGCTCTTATCATCCTGTTTGCCATTAGCCAGCTCCACGATCTCTTCTTTATTGGTAGACCAGTTGAAATCTGTTTCCCATGTAAAATCGCGGGTACTGATATTTACAGTTGATAAATTAACCTCGAATCCTCTGTTACGTGTTTTACCAACGTTCGACTGAATACTTACATAACCCAAAATTGCAGGAATCGAACGATCCATGAGCAGATCAGAAGTGTTTGCCTGATAATACTCAATAGAACCGCTTACCCTGCTTTTAAACAATGCGAAATCCAACCCAAGGTTTGTCTGTGCTGTCTTTTCCCATCCTAAAGAATAGTTAGGCATCACGGAAGCTTTTGCTCCTGCTACCTCTGTATTATTAAATACCTGGTTAGCGCCCATAAGTGCTCCTGTTGTGCTGTAAGCACCAACTGCAGAGTTACCTGTAACACCCCATCCGTATCTAAGTTTCAACTGATCAATCCAGTCAACTTCTTTAATAAACTGTTCTTGTTCCAATTTCCAGGCAGCAGCCAGAGAAGGGAAAAAGTCCCATTTATTTCCGGGAGCCAGCACAGACGAACCGTCCCAGCGTCCTGTTGCAGTGAGCAGATATTTATCCATTAATGAGTAATTAACCCTTCCCATGTACGAAGCTAATGCATAATTTGAAAAGCCCGAACCATAGCCATGAGGTTTACCCACCGAATTATCAGCCAATGAGTACCAAAGAGCTGATGAATACAACAGATTTTGCGATCTCACCCATAAGTTTTCGTTTCTTGTTTCCTGAGCCGATTGCAGCAATGTTACATTTATTGCGTGCATATCACCGAAGTTTTTATTAGCATACAGCAGGTTCTCCAATACCCAGGAAAAGCTGGTTGCATTTCTATTGTACCCAGTCATAGGCACAGATGCTGGTGGCTTTGAACCAATAGGATTGGTATAGTCTTTATCATAAAAACTACCATTGCGATTGTGTCTGAACTGAGCTCCCAGATTCATGCGGTATTTTAACCAGGGAGTAATGTCAATCTCGGCAAAATTACTACTCATAACTGAGTATGCCCTATTTTCGTTAATACCGTTTTCAATGTTTAACAGAACGTTATCTCCCGAAGGACCAAATCCGGAACCCGGGTTCATTAGATTACCCTCTTCATCATAAGCGGGAGCATAAGGCAGTATAGCCAGTGCCTGGCCATAAGAGTCCTTGGCTGCGGAGTTTCCGCTATTATTCATCATCCCATAATTCTGAACAGAGTAGTTAGCGTTTAATGAAGCACCAACATTAAGCCATTTAACCGGATTCACGTTTCCGTTGATGTTAGCAGTAAAACGCTCATAATCCTGATCAACCATGGGTGATTCCTGATTCAAATAGGACACTGACATATAAAGCTTAGACTTTTCGGAACCGGATGATAAAGATATCTGATGGTTATTGGTTATACCTGTACGGGTAACCAGATCAGGCCAGTTCTGATCAAATAAAGTAGCCGCATTATAAACAGGCACCTGATCGGCATAACCCAAAGCCTTCTCTGCTGCGGTAGCCGGTCTTAATACCTGATTACCGTTGGAATCAAGCTGATAAGCAGTACCTAAGATTCTGCGCATATAATTCTGACTGCCCATAAAAAGCACCATATCTCTCTCCATATCAGGAGCATTGCCATAAGCACCGCCATAAGTACCGCCATTGATGTAAGATGAACGCTGCCAGTCAAGAAGCTCGCCTGAATTCATGTAATCAGTTAATTCATCTATCCGATTAAATGAAACAGAACCGTCATAACCCACTGTGACTCGTCCCACTACACCCTTCTTAGTTTGTACCAAAATAACACCGTTAGCACCACGTGAACCGTAAATTGCAGTGGCTGAAGCGTCTTTAAGTACTTCAATTGATGCAATGTCGTTAGGATTAATATCTGTCATCGAACCAGATGCCAGAGGAATTCCGTCCACAACATACAGAGGCTCGTTAGATGCATTGATTGATCTGTTACCCCTGATTCTGATTGAGGCAAGTTCTCCCGGCCTGTTATTCGAACTGATATCAACACCGGTAACTTTTCCCTGAAGTGCCTGAAGCGCATTCTGTACCGGACGTTCCTTAATCTGTTCTTCTGTCACTCTCGACAGAGCACCTGTTAAGTCACTCTTTTTCTGTACACCATATCCTACTACAATAAGCTCATCAAGAGCCTGTGTGTCCTCAATAAGTACTATCCTAATATTGGTTTGAGCACCCACAGGTATAGTCTGTGTTACATAGCCGATATAAGAAATGTGTAATACATTGCTGGCAGAAACATTACTTAAGGTAAAATTTCCGTCAATGTCGGTTGTTGTTCCATTTGTTGTGCCCTCAACTAATATTGTGGCACCAATCACAGGAACACCGGTATTATCAACAATATTTCCTGTAACTGTTTTTGCCTGAGCAAACACAGTTACCGAACTTGCTAATAATATTACGGTCAAAAACAGTTGGTAGTACTGTTTCGTCTTTAGAAAGCCCTGTTTAAGTTTTTCTTCTAAATTTTTCATCTGATCTCATTTAATGATTAGACATTTGTTAATTTTGTTTTCCTTTTATTGATATTAATTATATTTAATCGACTGCAATATTACAAACATTTATTCAATAAA
>JAQUIZ010000027.1 GCA_028683355.1 Fermentimonas sp. | reverse complement strand
CTTCCTGTAAATCGGTATTAAGAGTCATATTATCAATTGCACCCAGACCAATTATTGAGAGCTCATTCTTTGGATCTATCTGATATTTATACTTAACCTGAAAATCGTTGTACGTAGGCAAGAATGGTAGACCTATGAACTTGAAAAGCAACTGAAGATATGACTGGCGAGCTGAGACGATAAATGTAGATTTATCACCGATTGGTCCGTCCATAGTAAAAGCAGCATCTGATGCACCTATACCAAGTTGAGTGTGGATACGGTCGCGACTTCCATCCTTTTGCCTGATATCCATCACCGAACTTAAAGCATTGGGCCTGTTGGCAGGAAATGCACCTGTATAGAAATTAACCTCTCTCACGAAATCGGGATTAATAATACCCACAACTCCTCCCGAAGAGCCTTGTGTTGCAAAGTGATTGATGATAGGGATCTCTATACCATCGAGATAGAATACATTTTCAGAAGGACCACCACCTCTTACAATCAGATCGTTACGATTAGGATCGGTTGCCCCCACCCCTGGTAGCGATTGTAATGCTTTTGAAACATCGCGGTTAACACCTGCTGCTTTCTCAATATCACTTACTCCAATAGTGAGAAATGAAACCGGACTTTCAATCTTTTTCAGATTAAAAGTTGGCCTGACCACAACTTCATCAATAAGTGTTGATGACTCGGGAACTGCAATATCAATAAAAGCAGTTTGGTTACCTTGAATATGCACTTCTGCCGATAGTGTTGTTTCGTATCCTACATAGCTAACTTCCAGTCGGTAGAATCCAGGTCGATACACAATTTCATAATTTCCCTCTAAATCGGTTGTTGTACCATTAGTTGTTCCTTGAATTCTGATAGTAGCAAATTCAAGAGGTTCATTATTCTTTTGGTTATACACTCGTCCTTTTACTGTACCTGTTTGTGCAAAAGTTAACAGGCTCACTAAAAGAAAAAGTGAAGTCGTTAAATATTTATACATAAAAGTGTTTTATTATAGCTGTGTTAATTTTCACGTTACTACAAACAATAAAAGTACTTTTAAGTTCTTGTTATATATAGAGTATTTATGGTTATTTAACCATAGAACACTACATTTTTAATAATATAAATCACATCAAAATACAAACCACTTTTTAACCTAAGCCGGATTACTCGCAACCACTGTGTCGTAAGGTACTTTCATATCAAATAAAAGATATGTTCTGGATAAAAATAAAGTACAAAGGAGTAATGGAATAGTATACTGGATGATAAATTGAAATCATTTTAATTTTATAAACTAATGTTTTGTAATATCACTAATTTGATATCTATTTCTAGTTACATAAATTTCATAGGCTGAAAGTGAATAGTTTTAAGAAAATGATGTTTTGAATATTCAAAAATTTTATATTAGATAGTCATGTTTGAAAGGAAAGCGATACTGATTTCAGAAAATAAAATAACCAACCTAGATGATAATGATAATACAAGATTGGTAATTTTTGACTTGCAAGACAACAGGGTCGTAGGCGTAGAGACCATTGAAATGAATAAGGATTTATACTGTAAGGATGATTTGCTTATTTATTTATCCAGAAAATACATCAAAGTAATCTATCTTTCTACAATTGATGGCATTACCAACAGTAAGTGTATTAAGTTAGGTATTGAAGTAAAAAAAGTAACTTCAATAGAAGAAGATAAACTCCTAAGTTTTCTTTATTTAATTCCTCCGTTTTTTTAGTTATATAAAATAAAGGAGTTCATTGGATTTAACCCAATTGAACTCCTTTGTTATTTTAAGTGCTTCATGAAGAATTTACTTCTTCCTCTTAGTTATCAGTTTAAATCAAAATCAACCTTAAGATGCTGGTCACTCCTTACGTAAGTTGAAACAACTTCTCCTGAAAGTGAAGCTGTTTCTTCGTTTGCAGTAATTAGCTGAGTTGAGCGGGGATAAAGTACAACATTTTTAGTTGCGCTACCATCTGAGAGGCTCAATTCAAAATAAAGATCACTGTTATTTCTTATTTCGTAATGGTTTATCTTGATACCATTGTTTCTCACTTCTGTATAATGAGAAGGCATAAGCTCCACACAGGAATAAAACAGATTTCTTACATTTTCTTCCTTACCCAGCAGATATTTACTTGCCCATGCAACAGTTCTGCCTTCATCAAGTGCTTCTCTGATTGATTCTGCCGAACGTTCTTTAGCTAAAACAAGAGTCATTGTACGATGTACGTAGTCTTTACTAAAATCGTAGTCGTGTGCTACAAGATTATGTATATCAGTAGTTCCCATTACAGTTAATCCTTTATCCAGACACCAGTCAAGGGCTTTCATATGTATTCCGAATCCATTTACCACCTCAATTCCATGCAACGCTTTATTCTTATAAAGATCATCTACAAAAGGAATCCACTCATACGATCCCTCTATCCCGGGTTGCCATCCGGGATGATTCCAGAATATAAATGCGTCTTGCTCTGCAGCTTTCATAACTGCTTCTCTATCAAATTCGTTGGTTGAACGCTCTTCAATAAAATCAGTTGCATCATCTATATATATGGCATTAAAATGACCGGGAGGGGTATTTCTTGTTATCTCAGTGCCTTTCACCAATATTAGATTGCTCTTTTCAGCACTCTCTTTTAATAGCTCATATCCACGGTTATGATTAACATTAACATCTGCTTTGTGTGGTGTATATTCAATGTGATCAGTAATGGCGTAAGCATCAATCCCCTCTTCCCATGCCTCCTGATTTCGGATACTGGGCCATACATTTCCATCTGAAAAAACAGTATGCATGTGGAAATCGCACTTCAGAACCTGATATTCTCCAACATTTGGAATGATTACATTTTCTCTGTAGATAGGTCGTCTGTTCTCATCCAGGTATTTCATTCCCACAACTTCGCGTCTCTGACCAAAAACCAGTATCGGAATTACTAGTAGTCCGAATAACAATAAATTTCTTTGTTTCATAAAATATAGTTTAATTAGTTCCTCAGTATCTACTGCTTAACTTTGAATTTAACTTTGTTAATATTTTACTGCAAATATAAACAATCAAACTCAAAGGTATGTAGATATTATGTTACATAATTGCTAAGAAACGAAATAGTTTACAATAGATTATTTCTATTTATGATAGGGCTAAATGGTGTTGTTTCTCATCATTTTTTTCATTATATTTGTAACAATTCTAAATAACAAAAATATAAAAATTGATTATGAAAACATTAGATTATTTACAATTAGATTCACAAAAAACAAAGAAAACTGTAGACGGTTTACAGAAATTACTGGCAAACCTGCAACTTTACTACACAAACCTCAGAGGTTTTCACTGGAATGTGAAAGGAACTCTGTTTTTCGCAGCACATGAAAAGTTTGAAGAATACTATGACGCCACTGCAGATCATATTGACGAAGTAGCTGAGCGTATCCTGATGCTTGGAGGAGTTCCGGCTCATAACTTTAGCGATTATCTGAAAGCGGCCAATATAAAGGAAACCGGTGTTCTAACAGATCCTAAAGAGATGTTCAGACTATTGCTAGACTATCTGAAAGAGTTACTGGCAATTGAGCGTGAAGTACTAAAGACAGCATCTGAAGCTGATGATGAAGGAACTGTTGCATTAGTTTCTGATTTAATTTCAGGACATGAGAAGGATGTTTGGATGATAACTGCTACGCTTTCTTAAAGAATATGCGACTTAACTAGTCATTTTTTTCAATTTAATAAAAATGCTCCCCAATTTATTCAGGGAGCATTTTTTATTGTTTAACTGACTAGTTAATTATCTTTTATCTATAATTGCCATAAATTGCTTCCGGTAAGTATCCCCTATCGGAATTTGTTTATTACTTATGACTATCCTGTTTTTATTGATACTCGCAATTTTATCCATATTGATGATATAGGAACGATGCACACGAATAAAATTTTCAAAAGGCAGCTCTTCTTCCAGCTGTTTGAGACTCATCAGCGACAAAATAGGTTTAGGATCTGTTTCAGTATAGATCTTAACATAATCTTTAAGTCCCTCAATATAATCAATGTCTTTGTATAAAATATGTAGATATTTATATTCAGACTTAACAAAAATCCCTATGTTAGCTCTCTCTCTTTCTGAATCATATCCCGATTTTGTTTTAATCTCAAACCAATTAAGAGCTTTTTTTGCTGCAACCAGAAATTCCTCGAATGAAAAGGGTTTAAGCAGGTAATCAAGAGCATTTACTCTATATCCCTCTATGGCATATTCACTGAATGCGGTAGTGAAAATTACACGTGTGTGATCGCTGATAGTATAAGCAAAATCCATCCCATTAACTCCTGGCATCTGAATATCCAGAAAAAGTACATCTACTTTTTCACTTGCAATATTCTGCATTGCCGATATAGCACTACTATATTTGCCTGTAAGTTTAAGAAATGGAACTCTGTTTACATATGACTCCAGTAGCGAAAGAGCTAAAGGTTCATCATCAACTATCCAGCAGTTTAGTATCATCCATCAGTTTTTTCGAGTCAATTACTAATACAGTAGAATATACATCATTCTCAATTTTTGTTTCCCAAGAATAACTTCCCGGATAGAGCAGTTCAAGACGTCTTTTAACCAGATCAAGCCCTATGCCACTTCCACTTTTGTCTTTTTCGTTTTTAGGAAAATAACTGTTTCTGCATGCAAACTCAACTTTTCCGTCGGGATGTTCTTTCAAAGTTATTTCGATAAATGATGGTTTATCTCCACTTATACCATGTTTAAATGAATTCTCAAGTAAAGATATAAAAATAAGTGGAGGTATTTTTGTATTTGTACTTTCAGAATATGAGAAGTCGCTTTTAAGTTTTACATTATCAGCTAGACGTATACGCATCAAATCTATATAATTACGCATAAAATCAGCTTCCTGCTTCAATGGCACATAAGTCTGATTATTATCATAAAGCAAATGTCGAAGCAGTTTACTTAAATCCACTACCGCCTGCCTGGCTTTTGGAGGATTAAACTCAATCAGAGCATAAATATTATTTAAAGTATTAAGTAGGAAATGAGGATTAATTTGATTTTTAATATTTTGTAATTCAGCTTCAGACTTAGCTTTAGCCAACTCTTTACGTTCATTATCAACTTCAAACCAACGAACAGTCATTTTGAAAGCTACACTCAATCCTGTTATTAAAAACAGTGTGGTGGAATTCCTGATAAGATGCATTACAGATATCTCTCCCCTTCGCCTGCGTCTGAATAATCTCACTTCAGGCATCAGCGTATTTATCCAGATAGGCATATAATACATAAGTAATGTAACACCAATAATCAGTAAAATATTATAGATAATATATTCTCTTGTCCTTCCTTTAAAGAGCAGTTTTTCTATAAATACGAAATAATTCATATAAAAAACTAACATAATACCAAGCATATCCGGTAGTGACCGCAAGAATGGTCTCCAGTTAAAAACCTGCTCTTCATTAGAAAAGAAGTAAGGGAGTATAAAAATTACTCCCCACAATAAGATATGAACAAATACGTTGTTCCAGGTAATCTGATAATTTCTTTTTATAGGTTGATCCATCTGGTTTAATTTATGTTATGAAAATTATCCTCCTCTGTGTCTAAATCCAGGTCCTCTTTGTTGCATCATATCCTGCCTCGTGGCTCCACCTTTGAAAATATTGAAACGATATACAAAGTGCACCATAAAATAACTTGTGAGCGTATTTGTTGTAGTATCACGTATGTAATTTGAAGTAACACTACGGCTTATATTGCTGCGTTGTTGAAGAATATCGTATATTTTAAAGCGCAATGTACCATTCTTTTCTTTAAAGAGAGTTTTCTGAATAGAAGCATTCCACAACCACTCGTTCTGCTGGAATCCATCTGCATAACCCGAATTTGTAGAGTAGTTAATATCGCTCTCTATGGTTAGATCCCATGGTAAATATATTGCTGTACTGGCATTTCCTCCATAGTTAAGGAATTCCTGGTTCTGCTGACCTTCCAGACTGTTTCTGACTTTATTATAATTTAAATTACCCCTTATACCGAAATCAAAAAGATCTGACCTATAGTTCAGGCCTAACACCTCTCCTACATTCATTCTCTGGCTCAGATTTTTTTCAGGTGTAATATTAATATTTTCACGTGTAATTACATCATCTGTTTGCTGAAAAGTTCCGGTAAAACCGTTTGAATGGTTATAGCTCAAGAATGACATAGAAAAAACTGAGAATTTAATATTCTTCAATGGGACGTTAAACATAAATCTTCCATTTGCATTCCAGTTTCCTGCAATATTCTCATAAGTTCTCACTTTACGTCCTGTTTCAATATTGGTAACAGTAAGAGGAACCACATCATTTGTCAAATACCCCGCGTTTGCAAATGCGTTGAAAGAACTGGCTTTTTCGGGATTAGAAAACCTGTAGTTCACATTAAGTCTGTGCTCGAATGAAGGTTTCAGATCAGGGTTACCAAAAC
Organism: Fermentimonas sp.; assembly: GCA_028683355.1. Classification (GTDB taxonomy): domain Bacteria; phylum Bacteroidota; class Bacteroidia; order Bacteroidales; family Dysgonomonadaceae; genus Proteiniphilum. The sequence goes on along the minus strand of JAQUIZ010000027.1, from coordinate 19,968 downwards.
TAATATTCAACGGATCTGAAATATCAACTACAGGTGACAGTTGTGTCACTGATGGTTGATCTGTATTTCCAAAATAACGTATTCGAAGATTATTATTACGGCTCCAGCGATAATTGAACTGTGCCATAGGTGCATAGTTGACAACATCCTGTCTATGATCATAAATCATATCAGCACCTATAAATGTTTTGCTCTGCGAGCTTGAGGGTTGCATTGAAAATCCAACCATATAATCAAACTTCTCTCTAACTGATCTGAAATTAAGCTCAAGCTCCTGCCTTATAAAGTTATTCTCCAGTCGCTTGCTATAAGCAGAATCCAGTACTGTATAGTTTCCTGATCCCGGTACATCTTCTGTTCGGGTATCTCTGTCAGATTCCGAAAAGTTTTGCCTGTACTGATAAGCCAGTTGTATAAAATTATTCCCGCCTATTGGTTCTACATAAGACATATAACCCCTCCATGAACTATTGTCATTTGTATTAGTAAAACGTTGATCAATATTATCTGAAGGACGCTCATTTCTAAAAAACTTTGTAGAGGACTCACTTGAACCTTTGTTTTCAGAATTACCTATATTACCTCTCAACTGAGCACTTAATACTCTGCCTTTCTTTCCCAGTTCACGACTTACATCAAGTCGGCCACCTATTTCATTACCCTTGCCTTCAGACATATAAGTTGATTCACCCAGGTTAATTGTATCACCGTTCATTTCTTGTATGGTGTTATAATTGCCGGCTTCGTTTCGTGAATTATTATAAAAGGAGAAATCAGGCCTGAAAATTAATGTTGTTGAAGTATCAGGTTTCCATTCCATTCTTAAATCCATGTGGAAATTCTGACTTATATTATTTGTACGATTGCTTTCACTCTCTAAGGTGTTGCCCGCACTCAGAATGTTCTGTGTAAATACATCTGAAATAACTTCGGTGTCACCGTAACCATATCTTATGTTTCCTCCCAGTTTTAACTTTTTGGAAAATTCCTTACTGAAATTACTTCCTATATTAGCTGATGTAGTTATTCCATCTCTGCTTCCAAAGCCACCTCCACGGCCACCACGACCACCCATACTTCCAAACATTGCGGTTCCGAGATCAGAAAAACCGGCATTGTTTGTATTGTTGGTTCCGCCAATCAATGTATACTGGTCATTATTTTTCATATAGTTTACCATCCCGTTCGCTTCATATCTGTCTTTACTTCCGTATCCTGCAAATCCATTTCCAAAGAGACCCTCTTTCATTCCGGGACGAACGGTAAGATTAATAACGTTCTCTTCTTCACCATCATCAAAACCTGTCATTTGAGCCATTTCTGTTCTCCTCTCCAAAACCTGCAACTTATCAACCATCTTGGCTGGAAGATTTTTTGAAGCTACTTTAGGATCATTACTAAAAAACTCCTCACCATCAACTAATATTTTAGAAATCGCTTTACCATTTACAGTTATATTTCCTTCACTATCAATTTCCACTCCCGGCATTTTCTTAAGCAGATCTTCAACGACAGCACTTTCTGTAACTTTATAAGAATCTGCATTAAATTCCAGTGTATCGCCTTTTACAACTATTTCCGGTGCTTTAGCAGTAACAACTGTTTCAGATAACAGAATATTATCAGTGGTCATTTCCAAAGTTCCTAACCGAGCTAATGGTGTAGAAGATGTAACAACAACATTTCTGAATAAATCATTATAACCTATAAAGGAGATCTGCACTATATAAGAACCATTATTTACAGGAATAGAAAAATCTCCATCCATGTCTGACGCTTTACCTGTTACAAATGTACTGTCTGATTGTTGTAACACACGTATATTTGCCTGTGGCACCGGTTCATTTGTAGCTTCAGAGATGATACTCCCGGATATACCGCGGCTAATTTGCGACTGTGCTGTAATAGAAAATGAGCACATTAATAAAGTTATAACTAAAAGATAAATCTTATTCATATTAATAGTATGTTGACAATAAGTACAGAATTCAATATTATTTATTGTCAGCAAAAATAACACTTCAGGTATCTTTCAACAAATTAAATAGACCAACTGTGTGATTTTATCGACCAACAAAGGCTTTTAAGCGCTAAATGACTTTGAATACACAAAAAGAAAATACAAAATACTTTTTAAATCACAAATTATTTATAATTTTGCCAAATACAACTTACTTAAATTAGAAACTAAACACTCTATCTGAGTTTATTCAATTCACCTATGTTTAAATCATTAAAAAGTGAAGACTGGGTAGCAACCATTATTGGTGCACTCATTCTGGTCCTTGTAATATTATCTCCATCATTGATGAGTAATAATATTACAATGTCAGTTATTATTGCAATACTTGCATATATGGGCTATCTGTTTATGGGAAACAAAGACAAGGGACAATACTTGCTTTCTTTCGTTATAATTTATTTTCTTGCAGAACTGGCATCTTACATTGCAAATATCGGTGTTATTAAAACTATTGGACTGGAGTCGGTATTCTTTGCAGTATTAATAGGATTGCTGATTAGGAATACAATTGGCATGCCCAAATGGATGGCCACTGCTGTAAAAAGTGAATATTATATAAAAGCAGGTCTCGTTATTCTGGGTAGTTCCATACTTTTTAATGAAATAATGAGAGCAGGTGCATTAGGAATGATTCAGGGTTTAATAGTTGTAATTTCTGTTTGGTACTTTAGCTTCTGGATGGCAACAAAGGCATTCAAAATTGATAAGGAAATGTCGATGCTACTCTCCAGTTCAGTTTCTATATGTGGTGTGTCAGCAGCAATTGCAACAAGTGGTGCTATAAAGGGTGATCCAAAAAAACTTTCATTTGTTATTTCACTTGTGCTGATAGTTGCAATCCCGATGATGTACCTTCTGCCTTATCTGGCCAATTTAATGGGGCTTTCCCAAGAGGTTGCTGGTGCATGGCTTGGAGGCACTATTGATACCACTGCAGCGGTTGTAGCTTCCGGTAAGTTTATTGGTGAGACTGCAGAACAATATAGTGTGATTATCAAATCTGCACAGAATGTCCTTCTTGGTGTTGCTGCGTTTGTAATATCTATTTACTGGTCATACAAAGGAACAAATACAGAAATCAGACCCACTGGTACTGTTCTTTGGGATAGATTTCCAAAGTTCGTTCTTGGTTTCCTGATCGCCTCACTCGTATTCAGCTTTGCATTTGATGCCGAAACCGGTAAAGAGTTATCACGAGTAGCAAACAAAGGCTCCAGAGGATTACTTTTCTCACTTGCATTTGTTTGTATCGGACTAGAAACTGATTTTCGTTATATTTTCAAGAAGGAGAATTCTAAATATATCTGGTCATTCCTTACAGCCCAGACTTTCAATGTTATCCTAACTCTGTTAGTAGCATGGCTGTTGTTCTCGCAATACGATTAATCTGGATTACAGTTCTTTGGCAATTTTCAGCCACTTAAAATTGGCCTGACCGGTTGAGACTTCCTTCCATGAATCTACGTTGAATTCAAAGCATGCTGTTGATGCAGTTGGCAGATTATCTAACTGAACTCCCAATGAATTGATCAGATCAGTCAACCCTGGGTTATGGCCTACAAAAATGCAGCTGTTGATATTATCAGGTAATTTTGAAAGTACATTCATTATCCAGCGTTCAGGTGCGAAATAAAGATTCTGATCCGTCTGGATATCAGCTTCTGGATAACCAATACTTTCTGCAGCCATTATGGCTGTTTCATGTGCTCTTTTTGCAGAGGAAGTAAGGATCAGGTCGGGTACTCCTGTTTTTTTTAGTATAAATGCTCCCATATCGTAAGCATTGCGTCTACCGCGTTCGGTAAGTACTCTATCGTAATCATCCTTTGCCATTGTATCTTTCTCGGCTTTGCCGTGACGGAAGATAATTAATTGTTTCATATACCTACGTTTATTTTTAGTTCATTTATTTAAAACAGAGCGCAAAATTAAGTATAATTTTTCATATAGATTCTATTTTATTGCCCTACTCTCTCTATCTTCGGACCTTTATTACTATTTTTGTTTTTTGTAACATTAGGTATCTATGAAAAAAATAATCAGTCGAACAATAGTAGTCATAGCCTCAGTTATTTTTCTATTACTGATTGCAGGTTTCATTTATCAGACATTTTTCAGACCAAATTACAATAGTGGGGGCAATACTATACCAATAATTTTTTTCGGAATAATTATCGGTATAGTCGTCTCATTATTAATCTACCGCATTATAAAAGTAAGCAAGACTGATCCAAAAACAATAACTTCCTCACATACTGTTGTAGAAAGTATTAAAAGAGTATTTAAGATTGTTGTGGCAGAAGGACAATTGAATGAGATTTTTAATTATGAGAATACTAAGAAACTACTCAAATTCATACCTTCTACAAAAAAAGCACTGGTCATAGTTAGGGCTAAAACTCTTGTAGGTTACGATATTAACAAGTGCAAATGGGAAATTGATGAAGAGAATAAAGTTATAAAACTACTTAGTTTTCCAAAACCGGAAATATTATCACTGGAAACTGATTTCAATTATTACTATTTCGAAGATGATCTTTTTAACTTTATAGGCAGAAACGACCTGCAGGAAATTCAGCATCTTGCAAAAGATCAGGTAAAAAAGTCTGTATTGCAAAGTGATTTATTGAAGATTGCAGCAGACCAGATGAAGTTATTGATTGGAGAGGTACTTTCTGTAAACAACTGGAAAATAGAAAACAGTCAGCTGATCGACGATTACGCTTATCCTCCTGAAGTTGAAGAAAAAAATATCGAGCAGATAGAACCTTCTGTCTTGAATAAGGTAAATCTGCTCGATAAGGCAATAAATTTCTTTAAATTAAAACCGGGAAATACTAATCCCAGTTGAGTATTACTTTTCCACACTGTCCGGATTCCATTACTTCAAACCCTTTCATGTAATCATCTACATTAAAACGATGAGTTATTACAGGTGACAAATCTAGTCCTGAAATAAGCATCTGCTCCATCTGATACCAGGTTTCCCACATTTCACGACCATATATTCCTTTCAGGGTAAGTGCCTTAAAGATTATCTTGTTCCAGTCTACAGTTGTTGAATTAGGTAAAATACCCAACATAGATATTTTTGAGCCATTATACATATTATCAACCATTTCACTGAATCCGGCAGGAGATCCCGACATTTCGAGTCCCACATCAAACCCCCGCATTCCTAATTGCTTAACTGCCTGGGCTACGGTTTCTCCCTTGGAAAGATTTACAGTCATTGTTGCTCCCATCTTCTTTGCAATATTAAGTCTGTACTCACTTAAATCACTGACAACAACATATCGTGCTCCGGCAAATCTACAAATAGCCGTCGCCATACTTCCAATCAATCCAACACCTGTAATAAGGACATCTTCTGCAATTAGCGGAAAAGACAGAGCTGTATGCGTTGCGTTTCCAAAAGGATCCATAATAGAAGCTATCTCATCAGGAATTCGATCATCGAGCTTTACAACATTTGATGCAGGCAAAGAGAGATACTCAGCAAATGCACCATCTCTGTTAACACCTATACCAATAGTATTTTCACACACGTGTAGCTTTCCGCGACGGCAGTTACGACAGTGCCCGCAAGCGATGTGTCCTTCACCTGTTACCCTGTCACCCACTTTCAGGTTTTCCACTCCGCTTCCCATATCCACAATCTCACCTACATATTCATGTCCGATAGTCATTGGAGTCTTAATGGTTTTCTGCGACCAGTCATCCCACTTATATATATGAAGGTCTGTTCCGCAAATCGATGTTTTCTTTATTTTTATCAACACATCGTTTACACCAAAAGAGGGAACGGGTACCTCTTCCATCCATATTCCTTTTTCAGGACGTAGTTTAACAAGAGCTTTCATATTATTCTATAACATTAAGTTTTTTACCTACTTTTATAAACGCTGAAATTGCTTTATCAAGATGTCCTTTTTCATGTCCTGCAGACAATTGAACACGAATACGAGCCTCACCTCTTGGTACTACAGGGAAATAAAAGCCTGTAACGTAAATTCCTTCTGCAAGAAGTTCTTCAGCAAATTGTTGTGAGAGTTTTGCGTCGTACAGCATAACAGCACAAATGGCTGATTGTGTAGGCTTAATATCAAATTTAGCCTCTTGCATTTTTGAAACAAAGTACTCTACATTCTCATGAAGTTTATCCTGAAGATGATTTGATTCTTCCAGCATATTGAAAGCTTCAACCCCGGAAGCTGCCACCATGGGAGGTATTGAATTAGAAAACAGATATGGACGTGATCGCTGTCTAAGAATATCTATGATTTCCTTTCTACCAGTAGTGAAACCACCAATTGCACCGCCAAAAGCTTTACCGAGTGTTCCCGTGATAATATCAACTTTTCCCATTACATTATACAGTTCAGATACACCTTTACCGGTTTTACCTACTACACCGGCAGAGTGGCTTTCATCAACCATTACCAATGCATCATACTTTTCTGCTAATTCCAGTATTTTATCCAAAGGAGCCTGATTACCATCCATAGAAAACACACCATCCGTTACAATAATTCTGAAACGTTGCGCTTGAGCTTCTTTCAGTTTCTCTTCAAGATCGGCCATATCTGCATTAGCATAACGATACCTTTTTGCTTTGCAAAGTCGTACTCCATCAATAATCGAAGCATGATTTAATGAGTCTGAAATAATTGCATCCTCATCAGTAAAAATTGGCTCAAACAGCCCTCCGTTAGCATCAAAACAAGAAGCATATAAAATTGTATCTTCTGTGTGGAAAAACTTACTAATCGTATTTTCCAGTTGTTTGTGATAATCCTGTGTACCACAGATAAAACGTACTGATGACATTCCATATCCGCGCTCATCCAGTGCTTTTTTGGCAGCTGATATCAGACGAGGGTGATTCGACAGTCCCAGATAATTGTTTGCACAGAAGTTAAGTACCTTTTGTCCTGATTCAACTTTAATTTCTGCTCTTTGAGGAGTTACTATAATCCTCTCATTTTTGTAAAGTCCTGCTTCTTCAATATTTTTTAAATCATCTTGCAGGTGTTGTTGTATTTTTCCGTACATATCATTGTTTTTATAAGTAGTATATTTTCTATCTGAATGTTTATCTGTTATCAGTGATTTTGTCAACTAGTCCGGCCGATTACTCTCTTCTATTAGTGATGAAGGCAATGTTTTCTTGGTTTTCACTCCCAGCTCTCTTAGCTTTTCTGCCTGACTGATAAGATTACCACTACCCGACTTCAGTTGAGAGTATGCTTTATCATAGCTCCGCTGTGCTCTGCCGAGATGATTATCAATATCACTGAGTGAGGTAACAAAATTGACGAACTTATCATATAAAGCTGCCCCTCTATCAGCAATTTCTAATGCATTCCTATTCTGGTATTCCCGTTTCCATAAATCTGCAATCAATTTCAGTGCAGCTATCAGATTAGTTGGACTAATCAGCAGAATATTCTTCTCATAAGCATACTGCCATAAATTTTCTTCATGCTGCAATGCCAGCAAATATGCAGGTTCATTAGGAACAAACATCATCACAAAGTCAAGTGTAGCAGCATAGTCCTGATAATTTTTATTGCTCAACTCATCAATATGTTTTCTCACAGATTTTAAGTGATCCCTTACAAACTGTTTTTGCTCATCCGGGTTGTCAGTTCCTATATAATTTGAATATGCCGTCAGCGATACTTTTGAATCTATAATTACTTTCCTGTTGTCAGGGTATGAAATAATCACATCAGGCTTCATGCGTGTACCGTCTCTACTAGTAATTATCTTGCCATCATCATCTTTAAGATGTTCCTGTGTAAAATACTCACGACCTTTTACAAGTCCCGAACCTTCAAGAATATTCTCAAGAATCAGTTCTCCCCAGTCACCCTGAACTTTTGAATTCCCTCTTAGAGCCAAAGTGAGATTATTTGCTTCATTACTCAAGCGATCATTCATCTCTCTCAGATTCTTCAGCTCCTGACCAAGTGAAAAGCGCTCACGTGATTCATTTAAATATACATCTTCGACCTTCTTGCGGAACGAATCAATATTTTCACCAAAAGGTTTCAGAATTGAATCCAGATTTACACGATTGATATTTGTAAACTTTTCAGTTTTCTCTTCAAGTATTCTGGAGGCTATATTTTCAAATTCAAGATTGAACTGTTTGTGTAATTCCGATATTTCATTCTTCTGAGACTCAAGCTTTTCCAATAAAGCATTGTTATCAGCTATGGTGGAAGCAAGTAACTTGTTGATCTCGTTATACTCATCAGTCATCTTTTTCAGATCCAGCCTGTAACGCTCAACCTCCCTCTCCATATCCGAAAGTCGCTCATTTGAAACAATCAAATCAGTTCTCAAAGAGAAATTGGTTTCGGATAAATCATCAAAACTCTTTTTGGGAACTGTTCTGGTCTTTATTAGTAACGAAATAATTATCCACGCAAATATCCCGCCAAAAGCAAATCCGAAAATAAGATAATAATTCACTATATGATCTATTTATTCAAAACTTTCCTATAAATCCCGATCTGTAAATTGCATTTATCAGCATTAGCACTTCTGCTGTTATACGCATTTAAAGACACATCTTCAGAAAAAGTCCTGTTTCTAAAAAAACTGCCAATTGCATTTGCACACATTACAGAATCACCTGATTGAAAATAATATACTGTTCGTTTATGAGTCCCCAGTTCCGGCATAGCTCCTGCAAATGAGGCTACTGTGGGTGTTCCAACATGAATTGCTTCATCCAGAGCCATGCAGTATGATTCCACAAATGAGGGTATAACAGTAACATTTGCACTGTGCAGACTTCTCACTATCTCTTCCGCATTGATTGAACCCATCCAGTTGATATTTTCCTCAATTCCTGTTTCAGAAATTCTCCTTTTAATCCATTTATAATAGCCATATCCAAGAAATCCTTGTCGGCCCGTACTCCCTGCAATATTGAGTTGAACAGTTGGGAACTCCTTCTTCAATATAGTAATAGCATCAATTAATACATGCAGTCCTTTATACGATACTATAGATGAGAAGGTTGTAAAAACCGAATAAGGCTGACAGGAATCATATTCCCATTTCACTGCATTTACAAATTCATCTCTGAGCAACATTTTGGTTTCAAACAGGTCAGCGTCTTTATTTATGTTTCTAACATGTTTTCTGACCCATTCAGACTGAGTATTTATAAAAGAGTGGCTTCTGATTATCTCTTTCTCAAATTCACCCCACCTCCTAAATGATCTTTTTTGCTTTATTATTGAGTCTGAAGGTTTAATAAACTCTCTTACTCCAATTGTTGCAATAATATCTTTAATAGTCAATCCTGAGTAGAAATACTTATATATCTCAGTTTTCAGCCCTTGTATTTCAAGTATAACCTTACCTGAGATATAATTTCTTGCTTTAAGCAATCCCCAGAAAGACTCAGCTCCCCATATATGAATAATGTCAGGTTTAACCTCCTCGGTTATCTTAATAACTTCTCTGATGATAGACTTTTTAGGGAGCCCTTTTCTGTTTAATTTTGAAGAAGGAATTACCCATTGTTTAATGGAAGAAAAATCTTCTCTGATAGTACTTTTAACCTCTGCCTGAGTAATATTGAAGAGCTCAATTTCACCGGACTGAACAAGTCCTGCCGCCATGGAATGCGACCATGTACCTGTAGAGTCAGGTTTTTTTTCGGTGAAATATACAGAACCCATCCAAAGCACTTTGATTTTTCTATCCATTGTTGTTCAGGGTTATATCTATTGTAGATGAATGGCTACTTTATATTTTTCAATACATGTCCCATCTTTTTCTTCTTAGTTTCCATATAGAAATGATTGAACTTGTTTGGAGTAATCTCCAGAGGTACATTTTCAACAACCTTCAGACCGTAAGATTCCAATCCTATTCTCTTTTTAGGATTATTAGTCATAAGCCGCATATTCTTCACATCCAAACTTCTCAAGATTTGAGCTCCAACTCCATAATCTCTTTCATCTGCCTGATATCCAAGATGCAAATTAGCATCAACAGTATCATAACCCTGCTCCTGCAGTTTGTATGCTGCAGCTTTTGCCATCAAACCAATTCCTCTACCTTCCTGATTGAGATAAACAAGTACACCTCTACCCTCTTTCTCTATAAGAATTAATGCTTTATGAAGTTGCTCACCACACTCACATCTCATAGATCCAAAGATATCTCCTGTCATACAAGATGAATGCATACGTACAAGAATTGATTCATCAGCCTTCCACTCACCTTTTATAAGCGCTACATGTTCTTGTCCTGTAGCTGTTTGTAGAAATGGTATCATCTTAAACTCACCATATTCTGTCGGAAGTTGTACTGCCTCACCTCGCTCAATAAGTGATTCTGTTCTAAGTCGGTATTTAATCAGATCAGCAACAGAAACTATTTTCATATCAAACTTCTTAGCCATCTCCATAAGCTCCGGAAGTCGCGCCATTGAACCATCCTCATTTTTGATTTCAGCAAGTGCTCCGGCAGGATACAATCCGGCCAGGCGTGCAAAATCAATTGTAGCCTCAGTATGTCCTGCGCGTCTTAATACACCTTTTGACTGTGCTCTAAGCGGAAAAATATGACCCGGACGTCCAAAATCTTCAGGTGCAGTTTCCTCACGTGTTAGAGCCAGAATTGTTTGCGCTCTGTCGTGAGCTGAAATACCTGTAGTACATCCATGTGTAAGAAGGTCAATTGAAACGGTAAAGGGGGTGGCATGTACCGACGTATTTTGTGTAACCATCATAGGGAGTTCCAGTTCTTCTGCCCTTTCCTTAGTGACAGGAGCACAAATTAATCCCCTTGCATATGTTTCCAGAAAATTCACTTTCTCGGGAGTAATGCATTCAGCGGCGATAATTAAATCGCCCTCATTTTCTCTATCCTCATCGTCAACCACAATTATGAAATTACCTTTACGAATTTCTTCAATTGCCTCCTCGATGGTGTCTAATTTAATTTCTTCTTGCATATCAATAATTATTTATGCTGTTGCTATCGTAATTAACTCTCTGTTTAACCGTTTAATTGTTTGTAAATCTTTCTTGATTCTCAACTCAAACGGAACAGACAGGAGTCTTAAAATAATTCCTGCCGGAAAAAAATACATACTAATCCTTGAAAGCGTTGAACCTGCTTTGAAAGCACGTGCGTTACTTATCAATACAGGAAACTCTTCCGCTTTCGACAAAACATCCGGTTTTCTGGAATTTGAAATATTATTAAGTATAATATCTAATTTAGTTTTAATGTAAAAAAGATCTTTATCATAAGATAACTCTGTCCAGTATTTCTTATAGCTTAACGGAGTCTGAGTTTTCAGAAATAAATCAATATCGTTCGTCAAATCATTCAGTGATACTGCAATTTCATCATACTTAGGACTTTCAATTATAACACTTTTAACAGGGTATTTCCTTTTTTCTCTTATAAAAAAGAATCTTTTAATAATATTGGAATAAGTATCCACATTCAATATTACAGAATCGTTCATTGCTTTATAAGTAAGGAATATTCCAATTGGAAGTAATACGAGAGAGCTGAACCACATTCCAAACCAATGTGCCCATACTCCGTCACGTGTCATTTTGTATCCCACATTCTCTACTATATAGTAAATAATAAACAGGATTACCGATATAACAATCGGGGTTCCTAATCCTCCTTTTCTCACTATAGATCCAAGTGGTGCGCCTATAAAAAAGAAAATCAGACATGTAAAAGGCATAGTGAATTTTCTGTGCCACTCAACCCAGTGTCTGTTAATAGTTTTCTGAGTTGTTGTTTTGTTCAGAGATCTGAAAAGAAACTCATTACTGTTATTTTCAGCTTTCATCACTGCGCTCTGGAGTATTGTCGACTGTACCTGAGGCTCTTTAGAAAGCAGTAATGTATCCGGAGAGGGTACCAATATTTCAGGACTGACAACTGCACTTATAATTGAATCTTTTTGTTCCCTGGGGTAGCTGTTTCTGAAAGATAGATATGAATAGTTCTTCATCATATTCCTGTCCACTATATTAACACTATCCATTACAAGCTCCATAGAATCAATTGAAACGGACAATTCTGATAAGTTTTTAGAAACGTAATTACTGGTAGAGCTTCCTTCAATAACTTCTTCTCCCATTCGTGAAAAGTTTGCATCGTAAGGAATCAGCATTGTCTTTTTACCGAAACTCTCCCTTGAATATGGTACAAAATCCTGATCGTATCTTGAGCTAGTCCCCTGATTGGAATTCTGAAATTGTTGCCCGTTATGCATCGTAAATATCACCATAGTTTTGTCTTCAGTACTTCTCATCTCAGCAGAGTCACAAACAATAACTCTCATATTATTGAAGCCACTGGCAATATCGTAAATCATTACATCATGCAACATGCCCGTTTTCTGGTCTTTACGTTCCACATAAAGATTGTAGCCGGGAATATCTTTATAAAAAACTTTCTCAGGAATATCGAGCTCGGGAGATGCCTGTCTGATAGATATCAAAAGTGAATAAAACTTTGTCTGTATAACAGGTATAGCATTGTTCTGAAAGAAAAAGGCACCTACACTTATGCAAAAAACCAATATGATAAGAGGTTTCATTATCCTCAGTAATGGAATCCCTGCTGATTTTATTGCAAGCAACTCAAGGCTTTCACCCATGTTTCCGAAAACCATGAGCGATGCCAGCAGTATTGATAGCGGTAAAGCAAGTGGAATAAGGTTAAGTGCTGCATATAAGAACATCTCTCCCAGCACATTCAGGCCAAGACCTTTACCAACCATATCCTCAATATATTTCCATAAGAATTGCATCAACACCAAAAACAGGCATATTGCAAACGTCATCAGGAATATTGGAATAAAAGTCTTTAAAATATAACTGTATAACCTTTTTATATGGAAATCTTTTCTCATTGATCAGGCAAAAATGAGTCTCGTTTAACTATTTGCAAAGATAATAAAAACGGATGGATTTCTACACACCTAGCCTTCTCTTCATTTCTTCAATTTGTGATTCCCATAAGGTAATTGCGTCTCCCTTGTCTTCCTGTTCGGCAAAATCGGTTACTTCCAGTGTCATGTCGCCCGACAGGTCAAGCTTTCTAAGCCTGAACTCGAAATAGACATCCTCATCGTCATCTATCCATCTGTATCTGATACAGTTTTGTGGTTTACTCTGAATAATTTCTGCCTGACTCTGGCTCTTTCCCCATGAAAAAGTATAAATAGATTCGGTTTCGTCCATTGTAACATCTTCAGCAAACCATTCAGAAAGGCCGTCGATTTGGCTAATCATACGCCAGAGGCTACTCTGGGTGGCGCTTCCCATGAGGAACTCGATATGGTATTTTTCTTGTAACATGAATCAATTTAAAATTGAAACACAATATACAACTATTTTTTAATTTTTTCTCAATAATGAACTAATTTTAATTACTCAGTTAAATTCAAACGCAGAAAAAAAGGATGAATCATTAAATGATCCACCCTATTATTTTAAGAATTTTAAAGTTTAAATTTAAGCCTCTTATTTTTCCCCATTATCATGATTTGGAACGTACTCCACGAATGCTTCAATTGCTTCGTATGAGGCAAGGCCTAATTTCCAGTAAAGATCTGCAGTAGCCTTGTTTCGGTCTTCCGAGCGCTGCCAAAACAGTCTCTCATCATCTCCAAGAAACGGAGCTCCTTCCATCTGAGACTGGTGCTGAAGGATCGAATTTCTTTTCTGACGGAGTTCCTCTGGTGATAATGGCACTGCCATTTCAATATGGTCAATCTCCCACTCCATCCAGGCACCGCGATACATCCAGACACGGCAATCTTTATACCAGTCTTCTTCTTTAAGAACATCAATCGCTGCAAGTATAGCATCAAGACAAACTTTATGCGTTCCATGCGGATCAGCAAGGTCACCTGCAACATATATCTGATGAGGCTTGATAGTCTCTATAAAGTCTTTTACGATATTTACATCCTTCTCTGAAATTGGGCTCTTTTTAACAGTCCCTGTCTCATAAAAAGGAAGATCCAGAAAGTGAACATTTTCTTCAGAGAGTCCTACGTACCTGTCTGCCGATCGAGCCTCTTCCCTGCGTATTCTGCCTTTAATAAACAGAATATCTGCAGTATCCATATCATCCTTCTTCTTATCATGCAGCAGGAATTTACGTATTTCATCATACTTCTGCATCAACTTAGTGTTGTCTGGATCAAACTTTTTAAGTAAGCTCCTGAGCACAGAAGTGTATCGTATTACCTCTTCATCACCAACAGCAATATTTCCAGATGTCTGATATGCTACGTGCACTTCATGCCCTTGATTTACAAGCCTCTGAAATGTTCCTCCCATTGATATAACATCATCATCGGGATGCGGACTGAAAATAATTACTTTCTTTGGAAAAGGTTTTGCTCTCTCAGGACGATAGGTATCATCAGCATCAGGTTTACCACCCGGCCAGCCTGTAATTGTATGCTGAAGGTCATTAAATATCTTTATATTTACGTTGTAAGCTGAACCGTATAAAGTAATAAGTTCACTCAATCCATTGTCGTTGTAGTCTTTATTTGTAAGCTTCAGAATTGGCTTGTCAACTACTTGGCACAACCAAACAATTGCTCTGCGAATCAGCTTACTATTCCACTCACAATTGGTAACCAGCCATGGGCGGCTAATACGTGTAAGTTCGGATGCTGCAGCCAGATCAACATAAACCATCGCTTCGGTATGTGTCTGTATTACTGAGCCTGGAATTAAGTCAGTTACCGGTCCTTCTACGATATCTTTTATACTTTCTGATTTCTGCTCACCCCATGCAACCAATGCTATTTTCTTAGCTGTAAGCATATCATAAAGTCCCATAGTGATTGCACTCACAGGTACTTTATCCAATGATCCAAAATTTCGGGAAATATCAGATCTTGAATCACCGTCAAGCATCACTAATCTGGTTTGTGAATGCAAGCTGCTGCCTGGCATATTAAAACCAACATTGCCTTTGGTACCTAACCCTAACAGAAGATAATCCAAGCCTCCTCTTTCCTTAAGATTATTCTCAAATTCTTCACAGTTCTCTGCAATCAGATCTTTTTCTACAGTGGCGTCGGGCGAAAAAATATTCTTCGGATCTATATCAATCTTATTCAGAAAAGATTCTTTCAGCATCTGCAGATTGCTGTAAGAGAAATCCAATACAGGATAGAACTCGTATGTATTAAAAATTATAACATTCTTAAAACTAAGGCCTTCTTCTCTGTGTAATTTTACCAGCTCTTCATAAACAGGAGCAGTAGAAGTGCCACCGCTAATTCCAAGTACAAACGGCTTGCCGACTTTCTGTTTAATCTCTCTGGCAATATCATTTGCTATCTTTTTAGATGCTCTTTTAGGCTCTTCAAAGATAGCTACCGGTAGCTTTTCAAAGCGTGCCAGATTATACTCTTCGAAATCGTTATCCGGTCTGTAATACTTTTTTGGAACACGTTCAAGAGTAATTTGCGAACTCAAATCTAATCTCATAATACTTTTTTGATTTTAAATGATACCATTACTTTAAATAACATTTTCCTTTTTACTGTCGAGATTCTTAGTAACTCTGCCATAAATGTAAAGAGCTATCGCAGAAATCAAACCAATGCCTACAAAAACGTACCAGATATAATGTGCATTTTCTGTAGCCGCAGCATAACTCAGTGTATCAAGTACGCCAGCTTCGTTTGTGAACAAACGTGGATCGGGACAATACCTATCAAGTAAAAACCCTGATAACCCGAACGCAAAAAGGAACGAAAAGAAGGAGTGCAGATGGCTGAAACCCAGGTATAGCCCCTCTTCTCCTTTTGGTGCCTGAAGAGAAAAATACTCCAGGTATCGTGGCGAAATGAAACACTCGGCAATTGCCTGAAAAGCAATTCCTACAACCATCATAAATGCCACTGGGTGCAAACCTAGTATATAACCTTCACCTACCTGAGTGCCGAGAGACATCACAAGTGCCGAAAAGGGTATGATAAGCATGCCTACCATCATAGATCTTATTGCACTATATTTCTTCATCAGTGAAGTTACAAAATTAACCGATATAAAAACGACCAGGGGGTTGACATTGGCGTACCATCCGGGTGATGCGTCCTCTCCTATCAATCGGATTACATACTTTGGCATAGTTGCATACATCTGGCTTTGAATCATCCAGAAACCACTTACTATTATTATCAATAGAAGCAATCTGCCATTGAGCATAACTTTCATAAACGAACGGCCAACTTCAGCAAAGCTCTTTCCTTTACCCTCTGTTTTGGCTGATTTATAAAAAAAGTATACTGCAATCAGTGCCAGCAGAGTCATTGCCGCGGAAAAATAGTTAAGGTAAACCAGACCCTGGTCACCCATACTTCTTCTCAGGGGATCAACGACTGTCTTGCCTGTGAAAGCACCAATATTCACCATCATGTAGAATATTGAATATCCGCGAGCCCTGTTTTCAGGAGTTGTTTCCCTTGCAATAGTTCCTGAAATTACCGATTTTATGAATGCTCCACCTAAAACAACAAGTACAAGAGGTGCAATAATCGACCATCTTAAATGGCTTTCATTGAGACCGGTATAGGTTGTGGTCATACCATATTCAACCAGACCGGCATTCTCAAGCATTGTAGGCAATATTCCTAAACCTGCATACCCTATTGTAAGCATTGTAAAGGCGAATATTATTGCTGACCTGAAACCAATTTTATCAGCAATTGCACCGGCAAATACCGGAAGCAAATAAAGTGAGGCTGAGAATAAACCAGCAATAAGGCCGGCTTCAATATCACTGAAACCCCAAACATTTGAAAGATAAAGTGTTATAACTATGAACACGGCATAATATGCCAGTCGCTCCAGGAGTTCTACGAAGTTAGCTACCCAGAAAGGCTTAGAAAATTTTGCCATCAAAAGGAATTTAAAAGTTAGTTTATTAATGATTTTAATTAAGCAGACAAAGATAAATAAAATCTGTCATAGAAAAACACTTTTCTTACTCAAGGTCGATTACAGTTATACCGGCACCACCGAACTGCACATGTTCATCCTGAAAATGCGCAACACCATTAACAGTTCCAAGATACTCTCTTATAATCTGTCGCAAAGCACCTGTACCTGTTCCGTGAAGTATACGCACACGTGAAATTCCCAACTGTAATGCGTCATCAATAAAATATATTACTGCCTGTAATGCTTCATCACCTCTAAGACCTCTTACATCAATATCCTGCTTGAAGTTAAGCCTCCTTTCATGTAAAATATCACGTGTATTTGAAGCTTTTATCTCTTTTTTCACCTGATTATTACTCACTTTCTCAAGTTTCTCAAGATCAACAGTTGATTTTATCATTCCGAAAGCAACAGTGGCTTTTTTATCTGATACCTCCATTATTTCGCCTGTGGACGTTTGCCCTTTTAATCTAACACTATCTCCCGGCATAAGATTATCAGGTTTTTTTGATACGGCTGACGAAGCGGTAACAGTTTTACGTTTCAGTTTTTTACCGGCTTTCTTATTTCCTTTGCCTTGTTTGCCGACGGATGACTCAGTATCGTCTAAAAGTCCATTAGCACTTACTTTATCCTTAAAACTACTCAACTCCTTGCGAATCTGGCGTGTTTTCTCTTTATTTGCCTCAGCCTCTTTTATTTCTCTAATAGTATTTTCAATACGTGCATTACTTTCAGTAAGTAATCTTTCAGCCTCCTGTTTTGCTTGTGCAAGTATCTCTTTTTTCTGTTTGCTGATATCGTCCAGACTGCTCTCATATTTTGAAGTCAACTCTCCCAGTCGCTTGTTTTCACGGCGTATCTCATCACGCTTACGTTCCCAGTACCTTTTGTCCCTCGAGATGTCCTGAAGATATTTATCCATATTGATGTAATCACTTCCTACAATCTCAGATGCATCGGCTATTACATCTTCGGGGAGACCGATATTTCGGGCAATCTCCACTGCGAATGAACTGCCTGGATTACCAATTGATAGTCTGAATAGTGGTTTCATCTCATGCCGGTCGTACAACATGGCACCATTTACTACACCTGCATGCTCATTGGCAAAATGTTTAAGGTTTTGATAGTGAGTTGTAATTATCCCAAAAGATTTTTTACGGTTAAACCTGTCAAGTAGTGCTTCTGCAATTGCTGCACCTATCTGTGGTTCTGTACCGCTTCCAAATTCGTCAATGAGCAGGAGGGATTTCTCATTACATCGCCTTTCAAAAAATTTCATATTCATAAGGTGAGAACTGTAAGTAGACAGATCATTCTCAATCGACTGCTCATCACCAATATCAATAAATATATCATCGAAAACCCCTACCCTTGAATTCTCTTTAAGTGGAATTAATAGTCCGCACTGAACCATATACTGCAACATGCCTACTGTCTTAAGACAAACCGACTTTCCTCCAGCATTCGGACCCGAAATAACCAGTATCCTGTTATCTTCTTCAAGCGTAATATCCAGTGGCACAATTTTCCTGTTCTGCTTTTTCAGAGCCAGCTCAAGAAGTGGATGCACAGCTTGTACCCAGTCAATTTTCTGTACATTCTCAATTGATGGCATAATCCCGCCAATATATAGTGAAAAAGATGCCTTTGCCTGAATAAAATCTATCTTAGCTAAAAACTCATACGATTCAAGCAAATCAGGCAGATATGGCCTGAGGTAATTAGTAAATTCAGTAAGTATTTTAATGATTTCCCTACGTTCTTCACTCTCCAGTTCTCTGATACGGTTATTTGCCTCCACAACCTCCGAAGGCTCAATAAATACAGTTTTACCTGAAGCGGATTCGTCATGAACTATACCTTTAATCTTTCTTTTGTGAGATGGGTTTACAGGGATCACAAGACGACCGTCGCGCATGCTTGGCGACACATCTTTATCAACGTAACCTTCAGCCTGAGCTTTACGCATTATGGAATTAAGACTTTTGGATATTCCATTCATAGTATTGGTAAGCTCACGCCTGATTTCTGACAACCGTGACGAAGCATGATCTTTTACTTGTCCAAATCCATCCAGTATCTGATCTATTCTTTTGGTAATTTCTGGATAAGTTACTACTCCCTCTGTCAGTGCAAGCAAGTGAGGATACTTAGGCTCTTTATCCTCATCCCGATGCAGAAAAGAGACTACACCGTTAATTGTTTGTAGTGAACGTCGTAATTCATACAGTGCACTCTGATCAATCCATGCACCTTCAACCCTGATTCTTCGTAAAACAGGTCTCATATCGAAAAAACTATCAACAGGAAAATTGTCCTCTTCCTCTTTAATTTTCACGAACTCCTCAGTCTGCAACAGCTTCTCCAATATCTCATCAAAGTCTGAAGAAAATTGCATTTCATCCACTTTTTCTTTTCCAAGCGGACTAAAACAGCGATCGGCAATTAGCTGACGAACCTTTTGGAAATCTATTTTTTGCTCGAAATTATCAGGATATATCACAGTAATAATAACTAATACAGTTTCATGCTTTATATAATGTGCAAAATTACAATATAAAACTGAAATACAAAGAAGGAATCACTCGCATCCCGTTTATCATCCGTATATTATCCGTTTATTACCGGCTTATATCAACTACGTAAAAATAGATACCGATAATATACTAAATATAAACAAATAATAAATGTATTAATTCTGAAGTCAGGATAATTCATTGTCAATTTCTATGCTAACAACTATACTGTTAACTATAGAATATTAAGAGTTTCTAAATAATGAGTAAATTAAGTTGCATTTTGATTTGGCAAAATTAAAAAGATGTACTACTTTTGCACTTCAAATTTGGCGAGATAGCTCAGTTGGTTAGAGCGCATGATTCATAATCATGAGGTCGGGGGATCATGCCCCCCTCTCGCTACTTGAAAATCAAACACTTACAGTAAACA
>JAQUIZ010000140.1 GCA_028683355.1 Fermentimonas sp. | reverse complement strand
GTTGATCCCTGAAGTGATATCTGTTGGGGCATATAATGACCATCCGTTCTTCCACCTACCATATTCCGGTACATACGAGGTACACTGTCATTCAAGATATATCGGGCTGTCACACGAGGTGTAATATATATATGATCGCTAACGGGAAAAGGCTTAAAAAAATTCATGCTTACTACACTCAAAGGGGCTTCATCTTCCAGACTCACAAAATTATCAGTGTGCAGTGAGTACTGAAATGAAAAATACTGACCGGATGTCGGGAAAAAGAGTCTGTTGAGGTTATCATACACCCCGTTGAGCAGATAATTGAAATAGAGCTGATTGTTCAACTCCGGCTGATGCGGATCAAAAACACTTCCCATCGCTTTGAAGAAATGGAAATGCTCCATTTGAGCACCCAGGTGCAACATAATATTCCCAAAGTAAAATTCAGAAAAGACTAAATTTAGATTGTTCCTTGTAATACCAAGGTTGTAAGACAACTTTCCCCTATCATATATGCTTAAGTCGTTTTTACTGATTTTGTAATTGATTCCACCTTTGAATAATATTCCACTATTAATAGAATAGTCAATCATCAAATAAGGGTCGCGACTAAGTCTTGTTGTAATATCAAACATGGAATTGATCGATTTGTTGAGTCGCAGTGTAGTATTGGCAAGAATTGCCGCCATATCATTACTGTCGAAATGTATTCCCAGGTTCAACCGGTTAGTCTTTTTTACATCTACGGTGAGAATCAGATCAAAAGGATTTTCACCTTCAAGCCGGTAATGAACACTATTGAACATCCCGCTCCCGTATATCTTTGATATTACATTATCAAGTTCAGATCTGGCAACTCTCCTGTCATCAATATCTATCCACCTTTTCAGATAGCCCCTCTCTCTGGGTGTTATTCCCTCAACGAATATATTATTAATTATCAGTGTATCCAGACGGAGGTAATGATTACTTACTTTAGGGGGGTAGTCTGCATCATTTTCAATAATAAGTGATTCTTTAAGATCAATCAGCTCATCCCTGTACTTCATTGCAGCTGTCATTCCACGAACAACAATAGTGTCAATTGCAGATTTCTGAAAATCAAGCATTCCATAAGGATGCACATCAGGAGTAATTAAAATATCAGTATCTAAGATATTAGTGTTTAGCTTATTCTGACCAATGAAGTTCCATATCTGTTGTGTTATTTCTGAAATAGTGCCTCTGCTTTGTTCAAGTTCTTCTTTATCAAGAGGGAAAATAACCCCGATAACAATATCAGCACCCATGCTGCGCACCAAATCTACCGGGTAGTTGTTAACCACTCCGCCATCAATCAGCAGCATACTGTCTTTCTCCACAGGTGTAAACATACCAGGTATTGCCATACTTGCACGTATTGCTTCGGCAAGATTTCCTTCTCGCATGACAATCTCATCACCGGTACGAACATCAGCAGAAATACAGCCAAAAGGTATTGGCAGATTATCAAAACTGATATTATGATGATAACCGATAGTTGAATTAAGAAAAAGAGTATAAATATTCTGACCGGTATATACTCCTGCAGGAAGAGTAACACCGCCAGTATTATCACCAAAGGGAAAATCGTAGGGCAGCGACACCACATACCTGCTTTGGTTATTTCTTCTTGAAGCAGGAATATTTTCTCGATAAACATTGTCGCTCATCAAATGGCTCCAGTCCTGTACCTGAATTAAAGAATCAATCATATCCGTCGTGTAACCCAGTGCATAAAGCCCTCCTACAACAGCTCCCATACTGGTACCTGCAATATAATCTATCGGGATGCCAATTTCTTCAAGAACTTTTAATACACCCACATGAGCAAAGCCTTTTGCACCACCTCCACTCAAAACCACCCCCACCTTTTTTCGTTGCTGATCGTGCTCATGGATTGAGTCCTGATGCACTTCCTGACCAAAAACAACAATCAAAAGTGATAAGAATAGTATTGTTATGGCGAGTCGCTTTTTCATTGATACAAATATAGATATATTTCTTATTTATTAAAATCACATAAATTTTAAACCAATAACATACATCAATAGCTCATTAATTTATTCTATATAACATATGAATATATGTACATATATATTTGTACTTTTGCGTAAAATTTAAATGTAATCATACAAGCAAAACTAAGAACATATATATGGAGAAAATTATTATTGTAGGCGGTGTAGCCGCAGGAGCAACAGCTGCAGCGAAAGTACGCCGGCTTTCGTCCGATGCAAGTATCACGATGTTTGAAGCAGGACCCGACATTTCTTTTGCCAATTGCGGCCTCCCCTACTATATTGGAGGCGACATCAAAAGTCGATCTAAATTGATACTGCAAAGCCCTGAGAGCTTCAACGAACAATATCAAGTGGATGTGCATGTGAACACACGTATTACCAAAATTGACAGACAAGACAAAACTGTTACATCTTTGAACGTTAGAACCGGCGAGATCAAGAATCACAAATATGACAAATTGCTGTTGGCTCAAGGAGGTCGTCCAATTAAGCCCAAAATTGAGGGTGCTAATCTGGACCATGTTTATACATTATGGACGCTGAACGACATGGACAATATACAGCGGCATATTGAAGAAAAATCTCCCAAGAATGCAGTTGTAATTGGAGGTGGTTTTATTGGTCTTGAGATGGTAGAAGCGTTAGTGAAACGTGGCCTGAATGTGCATCTCGTTGAGATGATGCCGCACGTGATGTCTGTGATGGATGCCGAAACGGCAGGATATATTGAGCAGGAAATGCTTTCATATGGAGTGAATATTTATACAGGAAAGAGTGTGACAGAGATTAGACCAAAATCGGTAAAAATCAACGACGGCACTATTATAGATGCCGATATGGTTCTGATGTCGATTGGAGTTCGTCCTACATTGCAACTTGCAACTGATGCCGGTCTTGAAATTGGCGAATCGGGTGGTTTACTGGTAAATGAATATTTGCAAACTTCAGATGAACATATTTATGCTGCAGGAGATATGGTGGAAGTGGAAAATCGAGTATCCGGTAAAAGGGTTAGAATACCTCTTGCAGGACCTGCCAATCGTCAGGGAAGGATTGCTGCCGAGAATATAATGGGAGGCAAGCATGCTTACAATGGCGCGATGGGAACATCAATACTTCGCGTATTTGAAGCTGTTGCAGGTATCACGGGTCTATCTCTTAAACAAGCTCTTGCTGAAGGTATTCCTGCGAATGCAGTAGTAGTACATAAAGAGCATCATACTGCTTATTATCCGGGAGCAGAAAATGTATCGGTAATGCTGGTTTACAATACTGAAACCGGAGCTGTGCTGGGAGGGCAAACTGCTGGTTACAAAGGCGCCGACCGCCGTCTCGACGTGATAGCATCTGCAATTGCAGGGAATCTCACTATCCATGACCTTGCAGACATCGATTTTGCTTATTCTCCTCCACTTGGGACGGCTAATGATGTCATGAACATGGCTGCTTATACTGCAGAGAATCAACAAATCGGTTTCAGTCCTTCAATAACTGTTGGCGAGCTGGATGAATGGGTAAAAGATCACAACCCCATTGTGATTGATGTGCGTGACATGTTTTCGTTTGAAAAAGGAAGTATCTACGGTGCATACAATGTGCCACTCGAAATGCTTCATGAAGACCTTAAAGCGATTCCTAAAGATTCCAATATTTTAGTGTACGACGAAACAGGCAAGAAAGCTCACCAAGCGTTACGCATGCTCAAAAATTCAGGCGTAGATAATGTATACAATATTTCAGGTGGGTTCATTTCATTACAGCGCCAAGCCTATGCAACCGGTTTCCAGAATTTTCGGGTAAACTTGCCAAAGCTGGAAAGGAAAACGATAAATAAGACCAACGAAGATATCGTAATGGATGAGAAAAAAGACTCTTCTGTAACTACAAATGCCAATACACCATTAGTGGTTGACGTTCGTACTCCTATGGAATTTTCAGGCGGAGCTTATCCTAACGCCATCAACATTTCGTTAGATGAATTAGAAACAAGAATAGATGAGCTTGGCAGCAAAGATCGTGAAATCACCCTTTATTGTGCCTCAGGTGCTCGCTCGGCTTATGCTCAGCAAATGCTTAGCCGAATGGGTTACACAAATGTAAAAAATGGAGGAGGATTAATGCATATGATGAGGAGAAAATAAACGAATAGGAAATTAGGTGCTCTCTAATTTACCCGGGTAATGACTCGTGGCGATAATTAAAGATATTCTCCTAATCTTTTTTTATGTACCGCCAGCATTTTAGTTAAAAAAACCGTTTCAACAGAATTTTAAATATTGTAACAGAACGAGTTGATTTTATCCACAAGTTTGAAGGTTAACCCTCAAACTTGTGGATTCCTTTTATAGGTGCGTGTTTACCTGTAGCTTAAATGATAAACTGTAGTCTCTTTGAGTGCGTTTTACATATAACAAATCATCTTCTTTTTTCATAAGTTCTTTTTTTATGTGTATGATTTTTTGAAGGAATGTTTTTCGGAATAAGTGATTTTGGTAATTAATAAGTAATTAGTATAAGAACATATAGATATTTAAACTGTATTTTCGTATTAAGTAAAACATATCGACTTGACCAATTATGAAATGCAAGGTGCAATAGGTGCTTTTCTGTTAGAGAGAATAGAAAAGTTGCAATAACTCATCATATTAACGTTAAACTGCCCCCGATTCAGTATTCAGTAATTAGTAGTAAATTTTTAATTAAACAGAAAAATGAAAAGTTACAAATTTTTTTTCGTACTAATAGCACTTCTGCTTTTTGGAAACTTAAGTTTTTTAGATGCACAAGTTGCTAATTATAACGTACCGATATTAAAGCTAAATAACGGTATAGAAATGCCTCAATTCGGCCTTGGGACTTTTATGGCCTCAAATGAAGCTTGCAAAGAGGCCTGCCTTGTTGCCTTAAAAAACGGTTATCGACATATTGACACCGCACATGCATACAGAAATGAATCTGGTGTTGGTTCGGCTGTTAAAGAGAGCGGTATTCCTCGTGAAGAAATATGGATTACAAGCAAACTCTGGCCGTCTGAATACGGAGAGGGTATAACAATGGAAGCAATTGATAAAATGCTTGCCCGTTTGCAAACAACATACATTGATCTGTTGTATGTTCATCAGCCTGTCGGTGATTTTGTTGGTGCTTGGAAAGACATGGAAAAAGCAGTTGATGCAGGAAAAATTCGTGCATTGGGTATTAGTAATTTTGATGACAGTGATGAAGCATTTCACGCTATTGTTGATGATATGAGAATAAAACCGGCAGTGTTGCAAATTGAATGTCATCCCTATGCACAACGTATAAATATTCGAGAAAAAGTAAAACCCTACGGGATCGCAATAGAATGTTGGTATCCATTAGGGCACGGTAGCAAAGAACTACTCTCCGATCCTGTAATAGGTGAAATCGCAAAGGCATACAACAAGACAATTGCACAAATAATCCTTCGATGGCATATTCAGGAAGGCTTTTCAGTTATACCCGGTGCAACTAATCCCGACTATATAAAGGAGAATATTAGTATTTTTGATTTTGCCCTAAGTGATGAGGATATGGCGACTATGCGTTCATTAAATAAAGAAAAACGCTTCTTCAACATGACTCTCGAACAAAAGCAAGGATTTGTAAATATGAAGTTTGATGATTGATTGCTCTCTGAAATGAAGGTGAAAAATACAACTTATTGAGAACAACAGAGTGTATCCTGCGAAAATTTAAAGGAATTAATTATTTTCGAAAAGAATATTTAGTGTATATACCTGATATAAATACAAAAACAAAGAATTAACATGAAAACGACAATCATCGGAATTTTTCTAATGCTTTTTATTACTCAAATATCATTTGCACAAAATGATCAGAACAAAAGCTTCTCGACTGCGGAAAAAGAAATCATCCAACTTTCCAAAGATAAATGGCAGTCGATGGCTGACAAAAATGTAAATGAATTATCAAAACTATTCCATGAGAAGGCCGAGTTCGTTCATATGGGTGGCAACTGGGGTACTGAGAGGGAACTCGAAATCATCGAAAGCGGAGGTATTTGGTATAAAAAGGCTGATGTTCACAAAGTATCAGTCAACATTATCGATAATACAGCTATCTTATTAAACAGAATAGATTTGTTAGCTATAGTTGGAGGAAACGAAGTAACCAATCCATTCATAGTTACTGAAGTATATATTAAACAAAATGATCGTTGGAAATTAGGCGTTCTCTCATTTACCCGGGTAATGACTCGTGGCGATAATTAACAACAATAACTGTAAACTATGTATTTGCGAAAGCTGGCCATAAAAAAAACAGCACAGACAGATGTAATATCAAATGTTTGTGCTGCTTAATTTGTGACCCCGGAGG
>JAQUIZ010000139.1 GCA_028683355.1 Fermentimonas sp. | reverse complement strand
CCTATAAAAACGCTCAAATAAACGATTCAGATTAGCATGAGGAGGTAGCCCCACCCCATTATCGGTAAAGGAAAAGTAATAAAAGTTATTTTTCTGAGCATATAAATGCAACCGCACCTTGATATGAGTTCCAGCATAGCGCATGGAATTTTCCAACAGATTTCTAAAAATAGAATAAAGCAAGTTGTAATTCCCTTTAATCATCATCTCATCGGGTAGGAACCAATTAAAATCAACGTCATTTTCTCTTAACTGTGCTTCAAAATCCAACTTTAAGTCACTAAGTAACTTCAGTAGATTCACCGACTCCACAGGAAAAGCTTGAGCCGCATTCTCTAATTTAGTGATTAAACTCATATCCTGAATCAAATCAGATAAAGTGAGGGTTTGATTATAGGCTCGTTGCAAAAAATACTCCCTTTTATCTTCTGGGATACCTTGTCCCAACAAAGTTTCTAAATAACCTCGAATACTAGTCACAGGCGTTCGCAACTCATGCGCAATATTCCCTGTCATCTCTTGCTTTAACTGATCCAGCTTTTCTTGATTCGTCACCTCATTTAAGACCACCTCAAAACCATCTGTAGAGAACATAGTCACTCGAACAGCAAACCAACGCCCCTGTTTTTCTACTTTAGTATCAAAAAAGGACTGTTTTCTCTCCTTGTCATTTAAGAATTCATTGATATCCGCAAAAAGAGGCTCAGAAAAAAAGGCAGAAGGATCACCATTTCCATGATCCATTAATACATTCAGATATTGTATAAATAGTCCGTTGTAAAACTCCACTTCACGCGTTGAGGTATAAAAACACAATCCCTCTTGAGAGTTTTGCACATGCTGTAGCAACTTCTCTCGCTCAAGAGCGACTCGTTTTTTTGACTGTTGTAACTGTTGATAGCTTCCCGCAATGCGACTACCAATCTCCCCCAATTCATCTGCAGGAAACTCCGTAGGAAGAGATTGTACCTTGTCGTCCTCAACAGCTTTTGAAAAACTTCGTAATTTTCGAATGGAATGACTAAAGCGATTGGAAACGTAATAAATTAAAGATAATAATATCAGTAGAAGTAAGCCAATGTAGTAATAAAACACCCTATCAGACTTCATGAGTGCCTTTACTTCCACATCGTAAGGAAGAGCCAATCGGATGTAATAATGAGGGTACTTCTTCGCATAATAAAAATACAGTCGCTGATTGGTGTCCGAGATTCGAATTTCTCTACCCTCTCCTTTTTTACTCGCCTCAACAATCTCGGGCCTAGTGCTATGATTTGCGAATAAAGTATCCGTTAAACGATTATCATATAACACCTTACCCGAACTATGGATAAAAGTAAATCGAATGGCATCGGGCAATACCACATTCATACTATCTAGAAAAGGAGTTACATCTTGGCTCTTCAACCTTAAATTCAGCCCTCTATTAATCATGCTAGCATACCCCTCCAACTTGCTCTCCAAAACTTCAGAGCGTGTTGTTTTCTCTCTTGATTTTTCAAAAAGAATGACTCCACCAGCAAATAACAGTAAGATGAAGACAAAAAAGACAAATAACCGATTCCTATAATTCCATTTCATACCCTTTAGGATCGAACTGATATCCATAGCCCGTTCTGCTAAATATCAATGTCCCGTAATCCCCTAATTTTTTTCTTAATCGTGTAATGTGAACATCTACTGTTCGGGGTGTAATATAAGGAGTATCTTGCCACACATTAGCAATAATCTCATCCCGACTATATACACGAGAAGGATTAGAGGCCAGTAAAACAAAAAGTTCAAACTCTGTCTTAGTCAAAGCCAACTCCTTCTCTTTGATAAAGACCTCTTTAGAGTTTAAAACAATGCTAAGATCACCAAAAGTCAGATGAGCCGTCGATTGAGCCTCGTGCTTTACATTCATGCGTTTCAATACGGCATGAATTCTAGCAATCACCTCTTTAATAGAAAAAGGCTTTGCAATGTAATCATCCGCCCCCACAGAAAAAGCAGTTAACATATCGTTCTCGGTGTCTTTAGCCGTTAAAAAGATAATAGGCACTCTATTTTTCTCCTTTCGTAAACGCTCAGCAAGTTGATAACCCGACATCCCCTCCATCATGACATCTAGTAAAATAAGCGAGGTGTCCGCCGATAACTTAGCCAAAGCCTCCTCTGCAGAATGTGCAATCACCACGCTCCACCCCTCATTTTCTAGATTAAACCCCAGAATTTCGCAAATATCTTTTTCATCATCCACCACTAAAATCTGAACTTCCTTCATGCTTGTCTCTCTTTTTTTGACTAACTCCACCTTATAAAATCCACCGCAAAAGCAATCTTACTCTTTACTTACTCTTTACTCACTCTTTACTTTCTCTATCTAAAGGAACCGTTTTTCCCCCATGCTTTAATACCTTGGCATCCACATAAAAAACAATCTCCTCTACAATATTACTACAATGATCCCCAATTCGCTCTAATTTACGAATAAGTAACAACGTTTTCAAACCACAAGGAGTTTGATCGGTATGATTCGCTAAATAGTTAGATAATACCTCAATGGAATCATCGTAAATTTGATCTACCGTATCATCTTGCGCTAAAATCCGACCGACCAACTGCGTGTTTTCCGATTGCAACAACACAAAACTATCCGTAAGCATACGCAACAACACATCAAATAACTCCTCCATGCGAAGCTCCTCACTCAACGCTTTGGTAAACGCTATACAATCATCTTTTACCACATGAATCGCCACCCCATTGGCAAAATCACCAATACGTTCCAGTGTATTTGAAATTTTGATTAAAGAGAGCACTAAACGTAAATCAACCGCCACGGGAGCAAAAAGAGCGATGTAATTTTCACAATCACTATCAATCTTTAACTCATACGCATTGATACGTCGCTCCCGACTCATCACCTCATGCCCTAAATCCACATCCCCCGTTAAAAAAGACTGCTTCGCTTTCTCTAGCTGCGAAATAACCAATCGCCACATCTCGTTTACAGTATCCTTGATGTTAGCTAACTCACGCTCCATATGTTTCATACCTTTTCTATCTTCCATAATAATCTACTATATAATTAACCAAAACGACCTGTAATATAATTTTGAGTCTCTTCCATTGCTGGATTTAAGAAAATCTTCTTGGTATCATTGTATTCTATCAACTCCCCCAACATAAAGAAACCCGTTTTATCGCTTACACGAGAAGCTTGTTGCATATTATGCGTTACAATCACAATGGTATAATGCTCTTTTAAAGAATAGATCAACTCCTCAATTTTAGAAGTAGAGATAGGGTCTAATGCCGAAGCGGGTTCATCCATCAATAAAACAGAAGGCGAAATAGCTAACGAACGAGCAATGCATAAACGCTGTTGCTGTCCTCCAGAAAGCTCATAAGCTGATTTTTTCAACTTGTCCTTCACCTCATCCCACAGAGCCGCCCCCCGTAAAGACTCCTCTACACGCTGTGCGATAAACTTTTTATCCTTAATGCCATTCACACGCAGACCATAAGCCACATTCTCAAAGATAGACTTAGGAAAAGGAGTCGGTTTTTGAAACACCATCCCCACCCGTTTGCGTAACTCATCCACATCCACCGATTTATCGTAAATATCCACCCCATCTACCCAGCATTTTCCCTCTAACCGAGTGCCCTCTATTAAATCATTCATGCGATTAAACAAACGTAAGAAAGTAGATTTACCACAACCCGAAGGACCAATTAACGCAGTCACTGTATTCGGCTCCATCTGCATGGATATATTTTTCAATGCATGGTACTCCCCGTAATAAAAATCTATTGATTCTGCTTTTATCATATCTTTTGCTATCTAAACTCTAATTAATTCATTTTTACTTTACGACCCAAACGATTTCGTACCCCATGTGCTAATAAATTCACAATTAACACAAGTACAATCAAAACCAACGCCGTACCATACGCCATAGGACGCGTGGCCTCTAAATCCGTTCCACTGGTCACCAACACATATAAGTGATAAGGAAGAGCCATTACAGGATCTAAAATACTAGTCGGCAACTTAGGTAAGAAATAAGCAGCTACCGTAAATAAAATCGGAGCCGTTTCACCCGATACCCGCCCTACCGATAAGACCAATCCCGTCATAATGTTAGGTAATGCTTGAGGTAAAACCACCCGAGCAATAGTTTGTAACTTCGTGGCCCCTAAAGCATAACTCCCTACCCGAAAAGCATAAGGAACACTGGCCAAAGCCTCTTCGGTCGTTCTAATAATAATAGGTAATACCAATAGACTCAACGTCAACGAACCCGCTAAAATAGAATCGCCAAACCCTAACGTATTCACAAAAAGAGTCATACCAAACAATCCCATCACAATGGAAGGAATACCCGCTAGATTATTGGTCATCAAACGAATAAACTGTACCAACTTTCCTTTCTTAGCATACTCTTGGGTGTATATCCCCGCCATCACCCCTAAAGGAAAAGAGATCACTAAACTGCCCACAACCAAACAAAGCGTACCCACAATGGCAGGATAGATACCTCCCCCTGTCATCCCTTCGGTTGGACCCGTAGTTAAAAACTCCCAACTAATCACTCCAATGCCTTGATAGACAATAAAGCCCAATATCCAAATCAATAAAGCAACGACTAAAACACCCAACAATCTAAAGAGTGCAAAAGCCAACCACTGCGCCCGTTTTTTTCTTTTCATCCTCATTAAAATCCTTTATTATGTTGCTTTTTAGCCAAAGCCTCAGCCATTAAGTTTACTATTAGTGTCATTAAAAAGAGTATCGCCCCCAACAAGAATAAAGCTTGATAATGCGATCCTCCCGCAGCCGCCTCACCTAACTCAGCCGCTATGGTTGCAGGGATAGTTCTAACGGGTTGCATTAACGTATGAGGTATTAAGGCCGCATTGCCCGTCACCATCAATACCGCCATGGTTTCACCTAAAGCCCGACCAATACCCAACACCACGCCCGCCGAAATACCCGACGAAGCATAAGGTACCACCACCTTATAAATGGTTTGCCAATGCGTGGCCCCTAAAGCTAGACTCGCCTCACGTAAAGCCCTGGGTGTTTTCTTCATCGACTCTTCGGCTACCGATATTAACGTAGGTAGAGCCATAATAGCCAAAATCAAACTCCCCACAAAGGCCGTTTCTCCTACGGGTAAATCTAAAACACGCTGTACCCAAGGGACTAAAACCACCAAGCCAAAGAAACCATATACCACCGAAGGAATACCTGCTAATAATTCAATCACTGGTTTTAATAAACTGCGAACTCGTGGACTCGCTAACTCGGCCAAGTAAATCGCGACACCTAATCCTAAAGGAAGTGCAATCAGTATAGCAAATAAACTCACCCAGAGCGTCCCCATCACTAAAGGCAAGGTACCGAATAGAGGAACAGGAGTAGCCGTTGGAATCCACTCTTTCCCGACAAAAAAGTCACGTAAAGCAATCGTATTATCCGTCATGGCTTGAACCGCAGGATGATCTAAAGGAGCATATAGCGTCGGTACAAAAGCAATGACTCCTGGAGTAGTCGCTATCAGCTCACCCATGCGTTGACTTAAATACTCATACTCCCCACCCAACTCCTCCTCCGTAAAGCGATCCATTATTTGATCTAACCGCAAAGAGGTAATGGCTTGATTTTTTCCACCCACTTCAGCCCAGTTCGTAATATCTTCATCAAAGATTCCTTTCAATTCATCAGCCGAGAGTTGATCCACCTCATTCGAAGAGTGCATCAGTAAAACATACCCTTCATCTACACGGGGCGATTGAAATAAACCCACTCCTTCTTTAAAAAGGAACACCACAATAAGTAGAATTATAAAAGCCGTAATCCCGCCCGAAGCAGCTAAAATCTTTTCAATCCACCAACTCACCCAAGCCTGGAGTCCCCTTCTTTTTTTACGTTTAATATCCATTACTTCCTGTCTTTATTGGGAATAAAACCTAAATTCTTCACAATCTCCACCCCTCGGTCCGATGCAATGAAATCCAAAAAAGAACGGACTTTCGATTCATTCTCTACTAAATAGTAGTAATAGAGCGGACGAACAATAGGATAATGAGCCTCTTCGTGGTACGATTCCTCGGGACCCACATAAGTAGCTCCCCCATCGTACGAAATCCTCAAAGCCTTTACCGTCTCATTCAGATACGCTAATCCTACATAACCTATGGCCCCTTTCGTTTGCGACACGGACTGCATAACAGCCCCCGTAGCGGGCATATTCAACACCCCCGATTGGTAATTTTTATGATCTAATACCTCTTCCTTAAAAAACTCGTAAGTCCCCGAGGAAGTCTCTCTACTATACGGCACAATCACCCAAGGCTCTCCCCCCACTTCGTTCCACTTCTTTACCTTTCCCCGATAAATGGCACTCAACTGCTCTTTCGTCAACCGATCGATGGGATT
>JAQUIZ010000138.1 GCA_028683355.1 Fermentimonas sp. | reverse complement strand
AAGAGATTGAGTGTCTTCTATTAAAATAATTTCAAAATTTGTTCTTCCTGCTGTGTTGATATTCTGAGGAAGAAATCCAATGTAGGTAACCTGTATAGTTGCCTCATCTTCAACATTCAGTGTGAAGAAACCATCAATGTCGGTTACAGTACCATTTGATATATCACTAACTTCTATAATGTTGGCCCCAATTATTGGTGAGCCCATCTCATCAATTATTCTACCTGTAATAGTTTTATTTTGTTCGATTTCTGCCATAGAGCAAAATATACAAGTAAATAATAGAATTAGAGTTGTTCGTGTAATCAATAAAAAATGTTTAAGGAGAGTCTTTTAGGTTAAATGATTACCCGATGAATTAAATTTATTCATACATTTGTAATGTTTAAGTTAATACAATTAATTAATAAGTTGCGTTGACATTAATCATGACCGAAAGGTGTTGCACCACCTGTCGGTCTTTTTTTTTATTGTTAGTCTTTTTTCATAGGCATAACATAGTTTAAGTATTTGTTAATTTCTTAATATATTACAATATAATAATGTGATAAAAATCATTAATTATACACTGTATGTCTTACTAAGAGCTGGATTTATCAACTAAACCCTGACAATAAAAACAACTTATTGTATTTTGAACAAATAGCAATATTGTGCAAATATAATTAAATATTTGATTTAAGTACAAAATATTAAGTTAAAATATTGCTAAAGATTATTTCAGCATAGAAATAATATCATCCATTTGGGACGAAATGTTTTTTAAATGCAGTCTGTCACCCCCGGATACCTCTGCCGTAAGCCATCCCCCGTGGTGATTAATATCACTGACAGCTTTCATTACGATAGGCCAGTTGTTATCCCCTTTTAGTAAGTCAACCTTA
Organism: Fermentimonas sp.; assembly: GCA_028683355.1. GTDB lineage: Bacteria > Bacteroidota > Bacteroidia > Bacteroidales > Dysgonomonadaceae > Proteiniphilum. The sequence continues at coordinate 5,721 of JAQUIZ010000138.1, read as the reverse complement.
AATCCTTCCCACAAACCGGCAGAGTTCATAAGTTCGCGGCTAAATTCCTTTATATGAAGTTTTAGGATACGGTGTTTAAGAGTTTTAATCCAATGCTCAGGCCAACCGTATCGCAAAACATTGCCTATATCAAAATACCATCCTACAAGTGGATGATTGATTTCATCTATGAACTTTTTTGCTTCTAACGGACTAATTAAGAAATTGTTCCATACATTCTCTATTCCAATTTGCATACCTGTTTTCTCTGCATAAGGAATCAATTCACGGATAGAATTTTGAGAGGTGATGTAGGCTTCTTCATAAGGAACCTTTTCATTCACTACTCCCGGAACAATTAATACTGTATCTCCACCAAGCTTTTTAACCTCTTCAAGAGATTGAGCAATAGAAGTTATACATTTTTTTCTTACTTCAGGATTAGGATCAGAAAGAGGGTAGCTCCAGTGATTCTTGTTAACAACTGTAGGTGTTTCAATACCTGAGTTTAACTTAGCCTTAATAATCTCATCAATAGTAAAATCAACCGGACTGTTAAGTTCAACTCCATCAAAACCCAAATCTTTTACAAGTTTAAATTTATCCGAAAGTGATAAATCTTCTTTTATCATTCCCAGTCCCAGGCTCTTTTTTAAAGTTACTTTCTTTGTAGAATTGTTGATAATATTATTAAATATTGATTCATGGAAATTGTCAGGAGTTTTTATACCCGAAGAAAACAACGGAGAAGCAGTGGCTGCTCCAGCAATTAAGGCTGCTGATTTAAAAAAATCCCTTTTATTCATATTGACATCATTTAAATTCAGTTATACCTGGAATTGCAATTGACAGGTCATACCTTGAATCCAGATTAAGGTTATCATCAAACAAAATTTCAGATGAATTTAAAGCCTGATCAAAAGTAATTGTCTGTCCCGAATATGTTGCCATTCTTCCTGCTAAAGCCAATAAGTTAGATCTGGTCATCCATTCACCATCATTCATAGCCTTATTTGCTCTGATTGATGCAAAAAGTTCATCATGTTCAACCTGATACATTCCTCTGACTTCAGTTTCTTTGTATGCTTCAGCATCAGTGAATTTTGTGTCATCTGCAAGATTCCATGGATTCTTACCGGTTATTTTATGTTCACCGGTTCTGCAATCTACATAGCATCTTCCGTCTTCGCCAATCAGTTCTACAGCGTAAGAAGGAGTAGTATTATTTTGCTGGCGACAGAAGAAATAAATCTTTACTCCGTTATCGTATTCATAAGTCAGACCGAAATGGTCATAAACATTTCCAAATTTTGGATCAGTACGTTTTTGTCTACCTCCGGTCCCGCTAATTCTTAAAGGAGCCTTATCAGCCATTGCCCATGAAAACATATCAATACTGTGTATAGCTTGTTCTACTACGTGATCACCCGAAAGCCAATTATAATATAGCCAGTTCCTCAACTTATACTCCATGTCCGACCAACCCCTTTGTCTTTCTTTAAACCACAACTCGCCCGTGTTATATGTTGCTTCACCACCTAGAATGTTGCCAATCTGACCATTTAACACCCTGCCAAAAGTATCTCTTTTTGGCTGATGATATCTCCAGCAGAAACCCGAAACAAGAGAAAGGTTATTTGCTTTTGCCTTTTTAGCAGCCTCCATCACTCTGCGCAATCCCGGAGCATCTACGGCAAAAGGCTTTTCACAGAAGATATGTTTATTTGCATTTACAGCTGCTTCCAGGTGCATAGGTCTAAAGCAGGGCGGGGCAGCCAAAAGGACAACATCCACATCAGAGTCTATGAGCTTTTGATAAGCATCCAGACCAACAAATCTATTGTTTTCAGGCACTTGTACTTTATCGCCATATTTCTCTTTTAGAGAGTTGTATGATGATTGTAAATGATCTCCAAAGGCATCAGCCATAGCAGTCAAAATCACATTAGGATCTGCATTAAGAGCTTCACCGGCAGCGCCTGTTCCGCGGCCACCACAACCAATGAGTCCCACTTTAAGTGTGTTGCTGTTAGATCTCCATATGGAATTTGAACCCCATGAAGTGTGAGTTGCTAAAATAGTACCTGCAGTAGCAAGTCCGGCTGTTTTAATAAATTGTCTTCTTGAGTAGCTCATAGTTTAGTTATTTAGAGTAAAGTGTATGTTTTTCTTATATTTTGTTGAATTGCATCAAAAGAATCAATATTTCAAAAATAATTAAAATCAGGAGATTTGTGCTTTATATTTTTATATTATTTCTTTCATTTCTCCATATAAAACCAAATGTTCCTTCTTACTTTCAGACAAATGAAGTCGAAACCACTTTTTCCAATAGAATGAAAACCTGCTCCCTATAAGGAGGCAGTGAATTCATGTTATAATTCTTTAGCTATTTGTCTAAATTTGTAATATTGCTTTTCCATTTGGAGGAAATTCAATAATAATGAACTCACCTTTAAATTTTGCAATTCCATTCCAACTTAGGTCAGATTTTATTGAAGCTGTTTTAAACGGATTTTTCATTTTAAACTTTCCACCCTTTTCCGAGAATATTTCAATTGATTCTACTCCTCCATCTCTTTTAGCTGCAGAAATAGTTAATGCGCCTTCGGTTCTTAGGTTATTAAAAGATACATCTTCCCAATCTGAAGGTATTGCGGGGAAAACTTCTATGACACCTGTGTGACTTTGAATAAGCATCTCTTGAAGTCCTGAAGCGAAAGCAAAATTGCCCTCAAGTGTAAAAGGACGATATTTAAAATTAGAATATCCGCGATTGTGCTGTTCTCCATTCAGATGGAATGAGTTTATCGAGCAAAAATTTTCAGCAAAAATTTTCAGCGATTTCGCCGCACCTTCTCCATCTAACATTCTGGCTTGAATATTAGCAAGCCAACTGAAAGAATATCCTGTCCACTGGCTTGTACCTTCCTCCATCAATGTTTCAACACTTTTCTCTATAATTTCCTGAGACTTGTTCCCTTGAGAAAAATCAATAACACCAAGTGGATGAATCGACATAAGATGTGAAAGATGCCTGTGAGATTCATTGAAAGGAAAACCCGTCGCAAACATTAACCCGGTTTCATGATCAATGGCATAATCGGGGCATTGTGAAAGGAGTCGTAAACATTTTTCTTCTTCTTCTTTTTTGCCTAATTCATTTGCCAGTTCTGCAGACTTTTCAAAAGTCCATCTGATTAAAGAGAGATCATAATTTGTCAAAACAGTAAACCATGCATTTGCACTGTTATTATAAATTTCAGGACTGGAACTGAGTGGTAATTTCAACATACCATTTTCATCTGGAATAGTGATGTTTTCTAGAAATTGTGCGGTTTCTTTAATCCAGGGATATGCTTTTTGTTCTAAAAATTCCCTATCCATTGAATAGCGCCAGTGTAAATAAAAATGGTGCGCTAGCCAAGCTGACGTGGTTGGAGAATAAGAGTATTGAGCCCATCCGCCCATAGCAGCCCCATCAAGAGAGGATGTTCCCGGAACATTAAGTCCCTCCACACCATAAAACTCTTTAGTAAAATCTTTAAAAGTCTCTCTTAACCCCCAAAGCCAGTTAATAAATCCTTCTTCAGGTTCAAGGTGATTTCCGCTGTATGCAGGCCAATAAGAGAGCTGTGTATTTAAGTCGTGATGATAATCACCTTTCCATGGTGGGATTTTTCCGTTGTCAGCAGTCCATATACTTTGTAAAGAAATGGGAGGTGCTGTGCTTCGAGCAGTTGAACCAAATTTATACATCTCAAGATACCACTGACGTTCGAGAGTTTTATCAGGAATTGTTATGGTTGATTGATTCCAAAAGTCATCCCACCATTTCAAGTGAGAGTCCAATTGTTTTCTATACCCTTTTTTAAATTTGTTTTTTACAACTTCTATAGCATCTGGTTCCTTTTGCCATTTTGGATATTCGGTACTGATTGACCAGCAGCCTTCCAGTATTTCACTCTTGTATTCCCATTCTACATAAACGTGATATTTAAATCCACCCCATCCTTCCTGAACGTAACTTTGACTGTTTTTTGTTTCAGTTACAATTCCTTGTTTATAACCAAGAGTAGCAAGATCTTGGGTATTCAGTGAATTAGTACCTTCTCTGTTTACATCTCCCTCATCATACTTTGGCGGAACAATAATAGGTTTAAAGTCTTGATCAACACCTTCAAATCGGAACCATCCCACATCTTCGTTGCCGTGAACAAAAGTTGTTAGTCTGGAATTGTTTTCCCATTCTATAACACATAATGCGTCAGCTACAGTAAGCGAAACTGCTTTCACCTCTCCTAAAGGTTGTATGTTGAATTCTAATGCCGCACCAGGAATTTTAGTGGGTGCAGTGTTATCATTATATAACCTGTCAAGAGTGTTTTGTACGTTCTCATAGGTGCTGTTTGCGTGTTGTTCAATAATCCAGTTATAATTCCATATGTTTCTATTTTTAATATCCATAGGCCTCAAGTCCCACAAATCACCTCTATCCAGAGAAAACCTTAGATTTCCATCTTTATTCCAAACCAATGCACCTATCATTGCATTTCCAAGTGGAATAGCTTCATCCCATGAAGTTGATAACTTGCTAAAATATATGCCATGATCTATATTTTTTCTATTACACTTTTGTTATTGAATAAACATCCTGAAAAGGTGCTAATTATTAGTGCAAGGATTAAAAAAAGCTTACTTTTAGTCATAATATCTTCTATCCGTTTTATTAGTTTGCCTGAATTCAACCCCCATGTTTCATTACAACATTCACAGCCTCAGATTTAAGCTTTTCTCCAACTTGTTTATCAAAAGAAATTTTGAAAGTATAAGCGTAATTACAGGGTTTTTCTTTAGGAAAACTAAGAGTCAGACCTTCATCAGTCACTTCCCAAAGTATATTTTCGTCAGAACCCAACATATTTACATTTAATATTTCAGCATCGTCAATTATTTCTTTATTCAGTGATTTCACAATAATGTCTCTATCACTCCAATTAAGAACTATTGCATAGAAATCGTTATCTTTTGTAGTAAAACGCATATCTTGTGCAGTATAATTAGTAGCTACGTTATCAGAAAAAGACCCTTTTGTTGATTCTGTGATTCCCTCTCCTGATTTTTTCCAGCAACGAGTCCCGTATATTGCTTCACCATTTATTTTAAGCCATTCACCAATAGATAGTAAAATGCTTTTTTGTTCATCTGTGATTGTTCCGTCTGCTTTAGGACCAATGTTTAATAACAAATTACCATTCTTGCTCACAATGTCAATTAGATCATGAACAATCTGCTCAGGAGATTTATTTTCCTCTCCATCGATGTACGACCATGATTTCTTCCCAATAGATGTATCAGTTTGCCAGGGATAAACCATCATTTTGTCTGACTTACCTCTTTCAACATCCCAAACCTGTATATTGGTGGGATACCCTTGTTTAGTATTGACCACAATATCTTTACCCCAGTCGATTGCATTATTATAATAATAAGCCAAGAATTTATTAAAGTATGGCATTAAAATAGAGTCATTTACAGTCCAGTCAAACCAAATTAGTTTTGGCTCATATTTATTAATCAGTTCGTAAACATGAGTTAGCCATTCTCTTGCAAAATCCTCAGTATATTTTTGGTTTTCATATCGCCTGCCATATAATGAGATAGTCGTATCTTGTACATCAGAAGGGAATTCCATTCCACCATTATAAAACCAGGCATTTTCTGCACGATGAGTAGAAAGGC
>JAQUIZ010000137.1 GCA_028683355.1 Fermentimonas sp. | reverse complement strand
GGCACGGTCACAGATACAGAAGATATACCTCTTATTGGAGTTAACGTAATTCAAAAAGGGACATCAAACGGTAGTGTAACAGATTTTGATGGTAATTTTTCGTTTGAGGTACCGGCAAATTCCACTATTGTATTCTCTTATATCGGATTCACTGATCAGGAGGTGGTTTGGGATGGAAAAGGAGAACTTAATATAGTATTAAAGGAAGATACTGAGCTGCTTGATGAAGTTGTGGTGGTTGGCTATGGTACTCAGAAACGGGTTAACCTGACAGGGGCTGTATCTACTGTTAACAGTGATGATCTGACAGACCGATTGTCGCACTCGGTAACTAATATGCTTCAGGGTTCTGTTGCTGGTTTAAATATTACCACATCGTCGGGTAAACCGGGCAGTACCGGATCTATCAATATCAGAGGTGTAAACTCTATTAATGATACCGATCCTCTGGTGGTTATTGACGGGGTTACGGGTGATGCGGGCGACTTATCACGTTTGAACCCTAATGATATTGAGTCGGTTTCTGTAATTAAAGATGCCTCGGCAGCTGCTGTTTATGGTGCACGTGCTGCATTTGGCGTTATTTTGGTTACTACTAAGTCGGGTTCTTCTTCCAACAAAAAGGCAGTAGTACGTTACAGCGGACGATTGGGCTGGGAGCAGCCTACAACGAGTACCGACTATGAGAACCGCGGTTATTATTCGGTATATCATGTTAACAAGTTCTGGCAAGCGGACAACGGTACTAATTATATCAGGTATACTGATAAGGATATGGATGAGCTCTGGGCACGTGTGAATGATGTAACTGAGCATCCCGACCGCCCGTGGGTTGTTGAAGAAATAAGAAACGGTCGCTCTCAATGGGTTTATTATGGTAACTACGACTGGTGGGATATGCTTTATCGTGAGAAGCGCCCAAGTCAGCAGCATAATATTTCTGTTAATGGTGGCACTAATGGTATCAATTATATGCTTTCGGGTAACTATAACCGTCAGGAGGGTATGCAGCGTGCACATCCTGATGTGTTTGACAGATATAACCTGCGCTCAAAAATTGACTTTAAGGTAAACGATTGGGTTACTTTATCAAACAATACAGCTTTGTATAATTCGAAATACAGTTCGCTGGGTGATGATAATATTGAAAATACTATTGCTTACAGCTCACGCCACGCATTGGCTAATTTCCCAATGCAGAATCCTGATGGATCGTGGATATATGGTACACCATATCTTAATTACAAGGTTGGCAACGGTCGCCATATCATGCTGAATGAGCAGTCGCACAGAAACCTGGAGAAGGCAATGAACTTGTCTAATACTACACGACTGGAAATCAAACCGATTGAGTCGCTTAAAATTACCGGAGATTTTACATATCGTTTTAATCAGAATCATAGAACTAATCGCTCGCAGGAGTTGTGGTTCAGAGAGTATCCAGATGCGGAACTGGAATCGTACAACACGGGGGCTGGTGAAAACCAGCTGACTGAAGCTATTACATCTAATAATTTCTACTCTACTAATATATTTGCTAATTACGATCAGACTTTTAATAACAGGCACAATGTGTATCTTATGGGTGGTTTTAATTATGAGTCGTTTCACAGAAAGAGTGTTTCGGCATGGGGACGCGACTTGTCGTCGCCTACACTTGACGACTTGAACCTGGTGGGACAAAATGAGGATGGTGTTACTGAAACCGGTGTTGGCGGTGGTCAGGCCGAATCTGCCCTGCTGGGTTTCTTCGGGAGGTTGAACTACGACTATATGGGTCGCTACCTGTTTGAGTTGAGTGGCAGATATGATGGTTCTTCACGCTTTGGAAGTAAGCACAGGTGGGGCTGGTTTCCCTCGGCTTCTATTGGCTGGAGAATTTCAGAGGAGTCGTTTTTCGAACCCGCCAGAGATGTGGTTGATAACCTGAAGCTGCGACTGTCGTTTGGTTCACTTGGTAACCAGAATGTTTCATCATACTACACATATATGCGTTTGGTTTCGATGCATAACTTCAGCGAATATACTTTTGGAGAGGGAAGCACTAAGGCCAAATACTCATCATTGAGTGCGCCTATAGCTTCTGATATGACATGGGAAACGGTGAAGCAATGGAACCTGGGTGTGGACTATTCGATGTTGAGAAACCGATTGAATCTGGTGGCTGACGTTTATGTACGTAACACTATGGATATGCTTACTGAGGGTGTTGCTTTGCCGGGTGTTTATGGTGCCGACTCGCCCGAAATGAATGCTGCAGATATGCAGACTAAAGGTTTTGAGGTTTCTTTAAACTGGCGTGATCAGTTTCAATTGGCGAGTAGACCCTTCTCTTATAATGTGGGACTGGTACTGAGTGACTACAAGAGTGTTATCACTAAATATGACAACCCTAACAAGACATTTGCCAAACAGTATTATGAGGGTATGGAGCTTGGAGAGATCTGGGGTTTTGTTACAGACGGATTTTTTACGACTGATGAAGAGGCAGAGGCTTACTCTAAAGAGGTGGATCTGAGCTATAGCAGCGGTCGCTTAAGAGGTGGCTGGATGGCCGGTGACGTGAAGTTTGTTGATCTTGATGGTAATGGTATATGGGGTATTGGACAAAATACTGTTGACAACCCGGGTGACCGTAAGATTTTGGGTAACTCGCTTCCAACATTATCATATGGTATAAATGCCGGATTCGACTGGATGGGATTTGATGCATCGGTATTCCTGCAGGGCACTGGCAATCATTACTGGTACCCAAGTGGTCATAACATGAACTTCTGGGGTGGTTTCTCTTACTCATATGTATCATTCCTGCCGAAGGACTTTCTGGATAAAGTCTGGTCGGAAGAGAATCCTGACTCTTACTTCCCCAGAGCTCGTGCTTACGGGGCAACAGGTGGTTATCTTGCCAAAGTGAACGACAAATACCTGCAGAATCTGAGATACTTGCGTCTGAAGAATTTAACTGTTGGTTATACTCTTCCGGATAACTTAACTTCAAAGATTGGCATCGAAAATCTACGTGTATATGCATCGGGTGAGAATCTTCACTATTGGTCCCCTTTAAAAGAGAATACTAAATATATTGATCCGGAAGGAGCGTTCAGTCGCTCCAGCTCTGTTCAAAACAATGCTTTCTATCCATGGCCGGCAACTTATATGTTTGGTGTAGATATCACTTTTTAATTATTAAATATGAAGACAATGAAACAAATATCAATAATATTATCAGTTATTTTGATTTTAACGGGACTTGCATCTTGCGAAAAGCTTGACCTGACTCCTAAAGATAAGATGTCTGACCAGGACTATTTTAAAAATGCCACAGAGCTGGAGCTGTTTAGTAACCCGTTCTACAACGAACTGTTAGACAAATCTCCTTTCGACGAGCAGAGCGATATAATGGTTAACGCAATCTTGGATGAGATTATGATTGGCGGAAACAGACGCACAGTACCTGCTTCGGGTGGTGGCTGGAGCTGGGGTACACTTCGCCGTATTAACACGCTGCTTGAGAATGTTGATAATAGTAATGACCAAGAGGCGGTTGTTAAATACAGCGCTGTTGCACGCTTCTTTCGTGCCTATTTCTACTTTGACAAGGTGCAGCGTTTTGGTGATGTGCCTTGGTATGATATGCAGCTGAACTCTACCGATGAAGGCCTTTACAAACCGCGTGATTCACGCGAGTTTATAATGACTAAAATGATTGAGGATATTGATTATGCCATTGCAAATTTACCGGCAGGAAAGAGTGTTTATCGCGTAAACCGCTGGTCGGCCCTCGCTTTGAAATCAAGATTCACCCTGTTTGAAGGTACTTACCGTAAATATCACAATCTGGAGCTTGAGGGTAATGATTACAGCTATTATCTTGATCTGGCAGCAAAATCTGCATTGGAGATTATAGAAAAAGGTCCTTACAGGATTTACTCAACAGGTAATCCCGACAAAGACTATCTGATGCTTTTTGCAACTCCTGATGCTAACATGGATGAGTATATTCTTGCCATAAAGTTTGATTATGCACTTGGTATTCGTAACAATGCATCGGCATATACCCTGCTAACTTCGCAGGGGCGACCCGGACTGACTCGTAAATTTGTTAACAGCTATCTGATGAAAGATGGTTCAAGATTTACCGATCAGGAGGGATGGGAAGTGATGACTTTTAATGAGGAAACAAGTAATCGTGATCCTCGTCTGAGTCAAAGTATGCGTACTCCCGGGTATGCACGTATTAATCAGTCGAGAGTGCTTGCTCCTGAACTTAATGTTGCTACCACTGGTTATCAGCCTGTGAAGTTTGTACAGGACCCTGCTTCAAACAGTAATAACAACGACAGGACTGGTTCATCGGATGTGGATATGCCTGTTTTCCGCTATGCTGAGGTTTTGCTTAACTATGCTGAAGCTAAAGCTGAGCTTGGTACACTTACTCAGAATGATGTAGATATCTCTGTAAAGATGTTACGCGACCGTGTTGGTATGCCAAACCTTAATATTGCTGATGCTAATGCAAACCCTGATGAATACCTGGGATCTGCTTCATATGGATATCCCAATGTGAGCGGAAGTAACAGGGGTGTGATTTTAGAGATTCGCCGCGACCGCACTATTGAGTTACTGCAGGAAGGTTTGCGATTTGCAGATTTGCGCCGCTGGAAAGCAGGCAGCAGCTTCAATCAGTCAATTACCGGTATGTACTTTGAGGGACCGGGTGAGTATGACCTTTCGGGTGACGGTAATGTAGACTTAATACTTTATTCTTCAGATGAAGAGAAGCCTGCAGAAATAGAAGGTGTTTCTGTTTATGAACTGGGTAAAGATATCTTTCTTACAGAGGGTACAAAAGGTTATTTGAATTATCACCATAATGCAGAGCGCAACGGATTTAACGAAGAGCGCGACTACTTATTCCCGATTCCAATTGATGAACGTACACTTAATCCAAATCTTACCCAGAATAAAGGGTGGAATGATGGTTTAGGTTATTGAAAATTCGCGATTCTGATAGTGTTTACTATTAATAAATAACCGTTACAGGTTTTTACAAAACTAGTTATTTTTAGGGGGTTGTTCCAAAAGGGCAGCTCCTTTTTTATGAATTGAGATCATATTTTCTGTTCATCCCGGTAATATGAATCACTATCGACAAATTATTAACATCCTTCTTGGATTATCTTAATAATTATTTCTGTTGTATTAGAAATTTCTGTAAACATTACAGCGGATAAAACTGTTAAAAACGATGAATATCAATTCATTTCTAATAATAAAAACCTGCCTGCATGACAAATTCAATTGAGTTCAAAGGAAATGATAAATTATTGTTTGGTATCATCCTCGGCGTTTTAGCTTTCTGGCTCTTTGCACAAACTACATTAAACATTAATGTTGATATGGCGAAAGACCTCAACATGGATGTGTCGATGATGAATATTGCTGTATCTGTCACAGCACTGTTTTCAGGTATTTTTATAGTCGTTTTTGGAGGATTGGCCGATAAAATAGGACGAGTGAAAATTGTTCGTATCGGTTTTTATTTTAGTATTATCGGGTCATTGTTAGTCGGTTTTACACCGGCAGGCAGTGGTGCCGAACCGGTTTTAATTCTGGGGCGTATTTTTCAGGGTCTATCTGCTGCTGCCATTATGCCCGCAAGCTTGGCATTGGTAAAAGCCTATTGGGAAGGTAAAGAGCGTCAGCGTGCCATTTCATTATGGTCTATGGGATCATGGGGTGGTTCGGGCTTTGCTGCACTCTTCGGCGGGTTGATGGTTAATGTTGGCTGGCGATGGATTTTCTTTGCTGCTGCAGCTGTTTCAGTAATAGGGCTGATCCTGATAAAAGGGACGCCGGAGAGTAAGGCAGAAGGCAAGGAGCATAAAAAAAATGATTATGCGGGTATCATTACATTTATGCTGGCGATGATTGCCTTGCAGATATTAATAACTAAAGGAGCCCAATTAGGCTTCACCAGTCTTGCCGGTATTACTTTGATAGCTGCAACACTTCTATTCTCAATCTTGTTCTACTACATTGAAAAAGGGAAAAAAGATGCTTTTATAGATTTTAAGTTGTTTCAGAACCAGATTTTTACCGGTGCAACCATTTCAAACTTTTTACTCAACGGTACTGCCGGAATATTGATTGTATCACTCATACTTTTGCAGGTTGGCGGAAACCTTTCTGCACAAGAGGCGGGAATGCTTACTTTGGGATATGCCATTGCCATTGTATTATTCATCCGTATGGGCGAAAAAATGTTGCAGAGATTTGGAGCACGTAAACCCATGATCTGGGGATCACTTATCGTGGGAGTGGCTATCATACTTCTTATGTTTACCAATGTAATGACTGATACGTATAAAATTCTCGCCATTATTGCTTATACATTATTTGGGTTAGGTCTGGCATTTTACGCTACACCATCAACTGATGCAGCATTGTCTAACTTACCCGAAGATCAGGCCGGTGCAGGTTCAGGTATTTACAAAATGGCATCTTCTCTGGGTGCTGCATTTGGGGTTGCTGTTTCTGCCGGTATTTTTGCAGCATTTAATGTTGGTGGCCATATTCAATGGTTAGAAGGTGTACTGACATTTGT
>JAQUIZ010000026.1 GCA_028683355.1 Fermentimonas sp. | reverse complement strand
ACAAACCATACGATATGTATGAAGTGATTGGTGCTACTGTTGATAATGGAGAATTCCTGGAAGTGCATGCAGATTATGCGAAAAATATAATCGTTGGTTTTGCACGCTTTAACGGTGTATCTGTTGGTGTTGTTGCAAATCAGCCTAAATACCTTGCGGGGGTGCTTGATATCAATGCTTCAAGAAAAGCTGCCCGTTTCGTACGTTTTTGCGACGCATTCAATATTCCTCTTGTTACTTTTGTAGACGTTCCCGGTTTTCTGCCTGGCACAGGACAGGAATATGGCGGCGTAATTACTCATGGTGCTAAATTACTTTATGCTTATGGAGAGGCTACTGTTCCAAAGATTACTGTAACATTACGTAAATCTTATGGTGGTGCACATATCGTTATGAGTTGCAAGCAGCTGCGTGGTGATATCAACTATGCATGGCCAACAGCAGAGATTGCTGTTATGGGTGCCGAGGGTGCAGTTGAAGTGCTTTACAGTAAAGAGATTGCAGCAGAAAAAGATGCTGAAAAACGAACAGCAGTTATCGAAGAGAAGAAGAAAGAGTACAATGATCTCTTTACAAATCCTTATGTGGCTGCACGTTTGGGCTACATCGACGATGTGATTGAGCCAAGAAATACAAGGTTCCGTATTATTCGTGCTTTACAGCAGCTGCAAACTAAGAAATTAGAGAATCCGCCTAAGAAGCATGATAATTTACCACTTTAAAAAGCAGATGAGTATGAGAATTTTTAAACTGTTCATATCTCTTTTCATCACTGCATTGCTATTTACAGGATGTAAATCCAAAATTGAGAATCCGAAATGGGTTATCAACGAGGTGATGGTGACAAATGAGACCAACTTTGTGGATGATTTCGGTCAGCGCAGCGGATGGATCGAGATATACAATAATACAGCAGGAACATTGGATTTGGGAGGACGTTACCTGACTAATGACCATAACAATCCCACTAAATATCCTATTCCAAGAGGGGATGTCCTCACAAAGGTTAAGCCACACCAGCATGTGCTATTTTGGGCTGACAATGAGCCGTTTAACGGAACCTTCCATGCAAACTTTGTGCTTGACCCTACAAAAGAAAACTATATTGCTCTGTATGAAAATGATGGCAGAACCCTGCTTGATGAGATAGTTATTCCTGCCGGTATACCGGTTGACCGTACTTACGGCTTTCCGCAGGATGGCATCAAATATAATGAGGAAGGTAGCATAAACGCTGTGTTACTGGATAGGGTAACTCCCAGCAGTAACAATGCCATATTGGAAGAAAATCCCAAAGTGGTAGATATGCGTGATAACGACCCCTGGGGTGGTATGCTCACCATAACCGCGATGCTGGTTGTGTTCTCAGCATTAATCGGACTATATCTCTTCTTTAAACTTTCAGGAAATATTGCAACCAGGGTATCTAAAAGAAAAGTTGCAAAGAGTGGAACTCTATCTGCTGTGCGTAGTCAAACACACCTGTCGGGTGAAGTACTTGCCGCAATTTCTGCCGCAATCTACGAGATGAAGGAGGATCAGCATGATATTGAGTCTACTATCCTTACTATCAGGCAGGTTAAGAGGGATTACTCACCCTGGAGTGCTAAATGGAAATCACTAAGAAAACTACCTAATTAGAATAAATATTAAAGAATTACACAAACAGATATTGTATGAAAGAGTTTAAATATAAAATAAACGGTTCACCATACAGAGTGGTGGTCAACAAATCGGACGAAGAGATAGTGGAACTTGAGGTAAATGGTACACCTTTCACCGTTGAACTGGCACCTAAGACCAAGAAACCAAAGACTGTTGTACAACGCCATACTGCGGAGTCTATTAAATCGGCACCAGCTACTCTGGTTACAAAGCCTTCCAGCACTTCCGGCAAGAACACTATTCAATCTCCTCTACCGGGAGTCATCCTTGATATACGATGCAGTGTGGGCGACACAGTGAAAAAGGGGCAGACCCTGATGATTCTTGAAGCTATGAAGATGGAAAACAATATTCTTGCGGATAGTAACGGCAAAATAACTGAAATATTAGTCCAAAAAGGAGACTCGGTTCTCGAGGGAGCTGAACTTGTAGTAATCGAATAAAACCTGGGGGAATAATATGAATACACTACTATCATTAGCAGATAATTTACAAACTTTTTGGGGCTATACCGGATTTTATAATGTGGAGTCAGGGCATATAATTATGATCTTAATAGGCTTGGTGTTTATATACCTTGCAATAACAAAGGAGTATGAACCTCTTTTGCTTATTCCTATTGGATTTGGTATGCTGATTGGCAATATCCCGTTTAATGAAGCCGCAGGCCTGCAGATTGGTATATATGAAGAGGGATCTGTATTTAATATCCTTTATCAGGGTGTTGTGCAGGGATGGTATCCACCGCTCATTTTCCTTGGAATTGGAGCTATGACAGATTTCTCGGCTTTAATAGCGAACCCAAAACTTATTCTGATAGGTGCAGCTTGTCAGTTTGGTATTTTCGGAGCATATATTATTGCTATCGAGTGGGGATTTGCACCTAATGAGGCGGGAGCTATCGGTATTATTGGTGGTGCTGACGGACCGACTGCGATATTCTTAACTTCTAAGCTTGCACCTCACTTGCTGGGAGCTGTTGCTATATCGGCTTACTCATATATGGCGCTAGTGCCAGTAATTCAGCCACCTTTCATGAGGTTGCTGACAACACCAAAAGAGCGAGCTATGAAGATGAAAACACCACGTGTGGTATCGCAGACAGAAAAGGTGATGTTCCCGATTATGGGACTGCTCTTAACAGCATTTCTTGTGCCTTCGGGACTTCCGCTTCTGGGTATGTTGTTCTTTGGCAACCTTCTGAAAGAATCCGGTGTAACTCGTCGTTTGGCTGAAACAGCTCGTGGTCCGCTGATCGATACAATTACAATTCTTCTGGGACTGACAGTTGGTGCTTCTACTCAAGCAACCACATTCTTGAGGATTGAGTCGCTGAAAGTATTCTTAATCGGTGCGTTATCATTTGTTATTGCAACTGTTACGGGCATACTTTTCGTGAAAGCATTCAACCTGATTCTTCCAAAAGATAAAAAGATTAATCCACTTATCGGAAATGCGGGAGTATCTGCGGTACCAGATGCGGCACGAATTTCACAGACTGTTGGCTTAGAATATAATCCTTCAAACTATCTGCTTATGCATGCGATGGGACCAAATGTTGCCGGCGTGATTGGCTCAGCTGTTGCTGCCGGTATCCTACTTGGATTCCTGTATTAAAAAAGCACAGGAGAAATATAATCACTCTATAGGTTTTTGATTCCTCCTGTACAATTTAATTGGACTTCTACACATATAAGAAGTCTTCATGAAACATAGAAAGTAAAGAGATATTTTATAGTATCTCTTTACTTGATTAATATAACAATGAATTTTATGAAGACATATACTGTTAAATAATTATTGTAAATATCTAAATACTATGGGATTAGAACAGTTGCTGCCTGCAATATCTGGAATGACATGGCAACATTTGGTTATGATAGGAGTTGGATTAATCCTTATCTATCTGGCTATTGCCAAAAAATACGAACCTACGCTTCTCTTACCAATGGGATTTGGTGCCATATTGGTAAACATACCACTTTCTTCGGCAATTACCCAGATTGACCCGGCTACAGGAAAAGCTGTAGAAGGTGTTCTGAACATTTTTTTTGATGCGGGTATTGCAACAGAGATTTTTCCACTTCTTATATTTATTGCGATTGGAGCCATGATTGACTTCTCTCCGCTATTTCGCAATCCGTCACTACTATTATTTGGTGCTGCGGCACAATTTGGAATTTTCTTGACAATGGTACTTGCTGCACTACTTGGATATGACATTCGTGAAGCCGCTTCGATTGGCATAATTGGTGCTGCAGACGGACCAACTTCAATTGTTGTTGCATCCCGTTTTGCTCCTAATTTACTGGGACCTATTTCAGTAGCAGCCTATTCCTACATGGCACTTGTTCCTATTATTCAACCTCCTGTAATCAGAATGCTTACAACTAAGAAAGAAAGATTGATTCGCATGACTGGTAATAATAACAAAAAGATTTCGAAAAAGGCACTTATTGCATTTCCCATAGTTATAACAATTGCAGCAGGTATTATTGCCCCTTCTTCTCTTGCATTAATCGGATTTCTAATGTTTGGAAACCTTATACGTGAATGCGGGGTTTTGAATAAATTGTCGATGTCTGCTCAGAATGAACTGTCAAGTCTTGTTACTATATTGCTTGGCATAACCATTGCCAGCACGATGACAGCTGAGAGATTTATAAGGGTTGACACTCTCATTATTATAGCATTGGGACTATTTGCATTTGTATTTGATACTTTTGGAGGTGTTATTTTTGCAAAGTTCCTGAATATCTTTAGAAAAGAGGGTAATAAGATTAACCCGATGGTTGGTGCTTGCGGAATATCAGCATTCCCTATGTCAGCCAGGGTAATACATCAGATGGGGCAGAAAGAGGATCCCTACAACTACCTGCTTATGCCTGCTATCAGCGCAAACGTGGGCGGACAGATTGGCTCTGTTGTAGCAGGAGGAATTATTCTTACACTTGTGCCTTTATTAGCTTAAAAAACAGTATAATATGACACTAACAATACAAACAGCATTATTTATCGCATTAGTAGGGATTTTAGGAATCTTTATTTTCATGTTCATTTTTTACTTACTGATAAAAGGTCTTGACAAATGGTTTCCTTATGAAGAAGAAAAGCCAGAACAAGATTTGATTTTGGACGAAGTTGAAGATTAGAAATATCAGATTCAGACCAGGTCATCAACAACCTATTAAAGATTATATTAAATCAGTTCAAATATTCTGTTTAACGGCTATTTGAACTGATTTTCTTGTTGATAAAATATTTATTATTTATTTTGCTTTCTTACATCTGCTCCCCACATCAACTTATCACGCAGAGTTTCGTAGAAAGTGTGCCCTATCCTCTTGACTACACGCAAAGTATAATCAGCTTTTCTGACTTGTATACTTACTGTTTCATCCAAAACTCTGGACTGTCCGTCTACTGAAACCAGAAACATATGGCTGCGACTCTCAATCTTAAGTGAAATAATACTGCTGTCATCTACTACGAGTGAACGTGAAGTAAGGTTGTGTGGTGCAATAGCCGACAGAATAATACTAGGAGTTGTAGGTGATAGAATTGCTCCCCCAATACTTAATGAATATGCTGTAGATCCTGTAGGAGTGGATATTACAAGTCCGTCAGCTTGATATGAAGTGAGATAGTCATTATTTATATATGCATGTATTGAAAGCATAGATGCTGTATCCTGCTTAAGAATCGCAATTTCGTTAAGAGCATTGGAATTGAAGTAGTTTGGAGGGAATGTCTCATCTGTAGTCATTTTAAGAAGAGTACGATCTTGAACTTTATAGTCTCCCCTCATAACTTCTGTGAGTGTATCCTCAACATCTGAGTAGTTAATTGCAGCAAGAAATCCTAGCCTGCCTGTATTTATACCGAGGATAGGGATTCCTGTATTACCTACTGTAGCAGCAGTGCGTAGAAAAGTACCGTCACCGCCAACACTGACAACCATATCAACATCAGGCAGAGTTTCTGCTAACTCACAAATAGGATCTATCTTTTGTCGTAAATTACCGGGAAGTGTAATATAAAAATTCTCCGGGAGAAACAGTTGACCCCCATGCCTCTTAATAGCATCACAAACCCCTAATATTTGTTCTTCCGCTTTAGCGGTTCTATCGGGGAACATACTTCCAAATAGTGCAAACTTCATTAAATCACATCTCTAAGTAATACATTAATTCATCAAGTCTCTCTTTCTGCTTATCAGTAACTTCACCTTCCTTCATAAAGTAATAAGTTACAATATAATTGAATCTCTCGAAACTTCTTAGTACAGATGTCAAGTCTGAAATATCAAGTTTAAGTGATACCAGAAGTTCGCTTCCTCCTGAAATTGGTAATACCGAAAGAGATATTATATGTGCATTATTACTCTCAACAATACGTGCTATCTCTGTAAGAGTGTAATCTTTCAGAGGTATTTCGAGAATTATAAGAGAGTTCTCAGCTTCCGAAAGTTCACTGAATTGTTCAGGTGTAAGTGGTTTGCTGAACTTTTCCACTTGTTTTTTGATAAATTCTTTCGTTGACATTGAGAAAATGGTTATTTCGTATTACTTTTGTATCAGTTTTACAAAGATGGCAAAATTTTGCGTATTTGAACCTTCTTACAGTTTATTTTTAATATTCTTTTAAAATCCATTTCAGGTTTATTTCTTTGTGAATAATATTTACTATAAAATATGACAAAACTTAGTGTAAATATCAATAAAATAGCTACCCTAAGAAATGCACGTGGAGGAAACATCCCCGATGTAGTGAAAGTAGCAATTGATTGTCAGGCTTTTGGAGCCGAAGGAATTACTGTTCATCCAAGACCGGATCAACGGCATATTCGATATTCAGATGTATTTGATCTTCAATCAAAAGTAACAACTGAGTTTAATATTGAAGGAAACCCAACTCCTGAATTTATTTCACTCATAGAAAAAATAAGGCCATCTCAAGTAACCCTAGTCCCTGATTCACTTGAAGCAATCACTTCTGATGCGGGTTGGGATACTATTACCAACAAAGATTTCTTATCTGATATTGTCAGCAAATTTCAATCAATGGGTGTACGAACTTCTATATTTGTTGATCCAAATCCGGATATTATTCGTGCTGCATCACAAATTGGGACTGACAGGATCGAATTATATACAGGACCTTATGCAGAGGAATTCGCTATAAATAAAGAAAAATCGATTGCTCCTTATATTGAAGCAGCAAAACTAGCTAAGAACCTTGGATTAGGAATAAATGCAGGTCATGATCTTAATTTAGACAATCTGAACTATCTTTACGTAAACATTCCATGGATAAAGGAAGTGTCAATTGGGCATTCACTTATTAGCGATGCACTTTATATGGGTTTAGAAACAACAATAAAAGCGTATAAAGATTGTTTAAAAGACCCGCAACCCGAGGTTTAAATATTCAAATTTTATATCTTTAGCAAAATTAAGTAATCTAAATTAATCAATAATAGTACACTATCGGTATGATTTTTTTGCAATTACCTTCACCGGCTGACACAGCACAGGCTATTTACAACACAATGCAGCAGACAGCTGCAGCAGCAGAAACTGAAGCTATTACTATGAATGCATTTGATCTTGCCCTCAAAGGCGGGTGGCTAATGATTGTTTTGCTTATTCTTTTGCTGATGTCTATCTATGTTCTTATTGAAAGAACTTTGGTTATTAACAAAGCAGCAAAAGAGGATAATTCATTTATGAACCGCATAAAGGATTATATTCACGATGGGAAAATTGATGCTGCTGTCAACCTTTGCCGTAATACGGATACACCAACTGCCAGAATGGTTGAAAAAGGTATATCTAGACTTGGCAGACCTACAGCTGATGTAATGTCGGCAATTGAAAATCAAGGTAATATTGAGATATCACAATTGGAAAAAGGACTGCCTGTATTGGCTACTTCAGCTTCGGGAGCACCTATGGTGGGTTTCCTGGGTACTGTAACAGGTATGGTCAGAGCATTCATGGATATGGCTAGTGCGGGCGCAAATGTAAATGTAAATATTCTTTCAACTGGTATTTATGAAGCGTTAGTTACAACAGTAGGCGGTTTAATTGTCGGTATTATTGCACTATTTGCATATAATTATCTTACAACCCGTATTAAAGGGATTGTAAATAATCTGGAGCGCAAAATAATGGAATTCATGGATATCCTGAATGAACCTGCAGTTTAGCACTTTAAAGTATTAAAGAAATGGCTTTAAAACAACGATTCACAATAGAATCAAATTTCAGTATGGCATCTATGACGGATGTGATTTTTCTGCTTTTGATTTTTTTCATGATCACATCTACAATAGTTACACCAAATGCCATTCAGGTAGCACTACCACGAGCTCAACAACAGGCTCAGGTTAAACCTATTACACGTGTAACTATAGACAAAGACCTGAATTATTATGTGGCTCATGGCAATGATACAGAAAGACAGGTATCTTTTGAAGAGATAACTCCTTTTCTACAACAGGCATACAGTGCCGATCCCGGAATATTTGTAGCACTCTACGCTGATGAAACTGTACCTTATGGGGAGATAGTGCAGATACTGGATATTGCAAATCAGAATCAATTTAATATGGTATTAATGACCCGGCCTAATTAAACTATTTATTAATACAACTTTCAAACAAGAAGTTAGTTTAATTAGATTACTGTAAACAATTAAAGTGATTTCTAATTACAAGTACAAAAAGCGGGATAATTTTTATACTAAGTATTTTTCAATTTTAAAAGTTGATTTAAATTAAGATGCAAATTACAAAAGAAGAGATAGGAGGAATAGTAGGAACAACAATATTTACGATATTGCTGGTTCTTCTGTTGCTTTTCTCATACTTTACTATGGCATCGCCTCCTGAAGAGCTTGAAGGGATACCTGTTATGTTTGGATCAACTGAAGATGCATTTGGATTTGTTGAACCACCTATGACAGAGATCACTCCTGTACCTTCACAAGAAACTCAGATACCTGAATACTCACCCAGTGAACCATTAATTACTCAAACTACAGAGCCAACTATAGACGTTGAAGCCTTACGAGAAGAGGAACGCAGAAGGGCTGCAATCGCCGAGGAACGCAGAAGGATTGAAGAAGCTGAACGAATCAGGCGTCAGGAAGAAGCCAGAAGAAGAGAAATAAATGAGCAGATGTCAGGCCTTTTCGGTGAAAGTGCAGGTAGCCGGGGCAATACTGAAGGTACGGGTACCCAGGGAGTATCAACCGGAAATTCCTCACAAGGTTCACCTGCCGGAAACGGAGGAATAGGTTCATATGACTTGGGTGGAAGAAGCCTTGGTAGTGGTGGATTAGTTCAACCCAGGTATAATGTGAACGATTATGGTACTGTAGTTGTTAACATAACAGTAGACCCTGCAGGTAATGTAATTCATACAGAAATAGGGCGTGGCACTAATACACCTAGTGCAACTCTCAGGAGTGAAGCAATGCGTGCTGCCAGAAATACAAAATTCAACTCAATTAATTCTGCTAATAACCAGCAGGGAACTATCACTTATCGTTTTAATCTGAACTGATTGGTTTTAAATTGGGATTTTCAGATAAACTGAATTTAAAATCATAAGTCTTAGTAACTATTCAGGCTAAATATTATACATTATGCCTAAGTTTTAATTATCAGTATAGTTCTGTTATTACACCAAACATAAATTTATAACTGTATCCAATCCAAATTGGATTTTAAATGTAAATAATATGAAGAAAGTAGCACTCTTTTTAGCAAACGGATTTGAAGAGATTGAGGCGCTCGGCACAATTGACATTTTAAGAAGAGCGCATATTCCGGTTCTGACAGTTTCAATAACGGAAAATAAACTTGTGACTGGTGCTCATAATGTGCCGGTGACAGCTGACGCCACTTTCAGCAACACTGATTTCTCTGATATCGAAATTTTAGTTCTACCAGGAGGTATGCCCGGAGCCAAACATCTCAATGAACATGATGGATTAAAGAATCTTATAAGTGAATATAATTCTAAAGGAAAACTGATTGCAGCTATTTGTGCTGCACCAATGGTATTAGGCGGGCTTGGAATACTTGATGGCAAAAGAGCTACTACTTACCCCGGTTTTGAGCCGGAGCTTATTGGAGCTAAAGTTACCGGTGAGAGTGTGGTAGTAGATGAAAACATAACAACAGGCAGAGGCCCCGGTCTAGTATTTGATTTTGCATTAAGGCTTGTGGAACAAATAGCAGGTCTACAGGCACGACGAGAAGTACAGAATGGCTTGCTTATTTGATAATCTGACTCTGAATTTGGTGCTTTTAAAGCACTTTAAATAATGAAATTACCGGTGCAAAGAATTGGTTATTAACAAAAAACCAATTATCTTTGCACCGCTTTTTAAACAACATAATGTCTCACTTATTTAATTAAAACAATTTATCAACAACAAATGACTGAAAACCTAAAAAATGTAGCACCTATAGATGATTTCGATTGGGCTGCTTATGCTCAGGATGATCCTTATAGCAAAGAAAACAGAGAAAAGCTTGCAGAAAGCTACGACAACACACTGAGCAAAATTAACGACAAAGAGGTAGTGACTGGAATTGTTACCTCCATGAATAAACGCGAAGTAGTTGTAAACATCGGATATAAATCTGATGGTGTGGTTTCAATGAATGAATTCCGTTATGATCCAGATCTTAAGATTGGAGACGAAGTTGAAGTATACATTGAAAGCCAGGAAGATAAAAGAGGACAATTGATCCTTTCACACAAAAAAGCACGTGCTTCCCGCGCATGGGATCGCGTGAATGCAGCACTCGAAAACAACGAAATTATAAAAGGATATATCAAATGTCGTACCAAAGGTGGTATGATTGTGGATGTATTTGGTATTGAAGCATTCTTGCCGGGATCACAGATAGATGTGAAGCCTATCCGCGATTACGATATGTTTGTTGATAAAACTATGGAATTCAAGGTGGTTAAAATCAACCCTGAATACAAAAACGTTGTTGTATCACACAAGGCACTGATTGAAGAGGAACTAGAACAACAGAAAAAAGAGATTATTTCTAAACTGGAAAAAGGACAAGTTCTTGAAGGTGTTGTTAAGAATATCACATCTTACGGCGTATTCGTTGATCTTGGCGGTGTTGATGGTCTAGTCCACATAACCGATCTTTCATGGGGTCGTATCCAACACCCGGAAGAGGTAGTTAAACTTGATGATAAAATCAATGTCGTTATACTCGATTTTGATAATGAGAAAAAACGTATTGCTTTAGGTCTGAAACAACTGACTTCACATCCATGGGATTCACTTAGCGATTCTCTTAAAGTGGGTGATATAGTAAAAGGCAAAGTGGTTGTTATGGCCGACTACGGAGCTTTCGTAGAAATTGCTCCAGGTGTAGAAGGTTTAATACATGTTTCTGAAATGAGCTGGACACAGCATCTTCACAGTGCACAGGATTTCATGAGTGTAAGTGATGAAGTAGAAGCTGTAATTCTAACTCTGGATCGTGAAGAGCGTAAAATGTCGCTCGGCGTTAAACAACTTAAACCTGATCCATGGGAAAGTATCGAAGAAAAATTCCCGGTTGGAAGCACTCACAAAGCAAAAGTACGTAACTTCACTAACTTTGGAGCATTCGTTGAAATTGAAGAAGGTGTAGAAGGATTAATCCATATCTCAGATCTTTCTTGGACAAAGAAAATCAAACATCCGAGTGAAGTAACAGAAATAGGTTCTGAAATTGAAGTACAGGTACTTGATATAGACAAAGAAAATCGTCGTCTAAGTCTCGGACACAAGCAACTTGAAGAAAATCCCTGGGATGTTTTTGAAACTATATTTACAGTAGGTTCAGTACATGAAGGTACGATTATCGAAATGCTTGATAAAGGTGCAGTAATTTCATTACCTTACGGAGTTGAAGGTTTTGCAACACCAAAACATCTTACTAAAGAAGATAATTCACAGGTAGAACTTGACGAGAAGCTTGATTTTAAGGTGATTGAGTTTAACAAGGATGCAAAACGCATAATTGTATCTCACAGCCGAATTCATGAAGATAAAGCCGGTGATGATTCAAGAAAGAAAGGTAAACGCACCAGCAAAAAAGAAAGCGGTCTTGAAAGTGTTGCAGCAACACCTACAATGGAAAGAACAACACTTGGTGACATTGAAGAACTGGCTGCTTTAAAAGAGAAGCTGGATAATCAAAAGGTTGAAGCTTTCAAGAAAGAATCTTTGAAGAAAGCCGAAAAGGAAGCTGAAGTCGATGAAGTTGAGACTGAAATAGTTGAAGATGAAATTGAAACTACAGAAGAAGTAACCAATGTTGAAGTTAAAGAAGAGACTCTTCCAGAAGCTGAAGTGGTAGATTCTGAAACAGATACTGAAGAAGAAGATAAAGAATAAATATTCTAATTAATATTATAAAGGGGTAGTTCGCATCAAGAATTACCCTTTTTTTATTTAGGACTAGTCATAGTCAGTTTAAATAGTCCATTATTATATAATTGTATGGAATTTGATGGAAGTCTACATGCATACTATATAATCAGTATTATTAGAATTCATAGCAAACATTGTCTATTTCAATATAAATGTAGTGTTGATTGAAACATAAACAGACTTCTGTTTGTTTATGGAAAAAGTAATAAATACCACAAATATTAACAGAGAATGGAGTCAAACAGGTCAATTCAGGTACCAGCAAAACGTATTAACGTAATTGATGCTTTAAGAGGATTTGCATTACTAGGAGTAATCTTGATACATATGTTACAGTATTTCGGCTACACTCCAGGCAACTTACCTGAAGCAGCCCGGTTTCCAATGTTTGATAAGCTTATTCAATTACTTGCAAACCATGTAATAGCAGGACGATTTATAAATATTTTCTCTTTCTTGTTCGGGCTTAGTTTTTTTATTCAGATGGATCGGGCATCTAAAAAAGGAATAGATTTTCGTGGTAGATTCCTGTGGAGAATGGTTATACTGTTCATAATTGGAACCATAGGCACCATATTTACTTACATGGATATACTAACAACCTATGCTTTTTTTGGAATAATACTGGTCATGTTATTTCCTCTGAAAAAATGGGCACTTGTATTATTGACATGTCTCGTACTATCTGGGTTACCATTAATGGTAATTGTTGGATTCGATAACATTACATTTGATAGAACCGCTGTTGTTGCAGTTACCCAACCACTTGAACAATTTTCTGAAAGTGAGATAACAAACCTATCTGCAGATGAGAGTAATCTATATTCAAAAGGATCTTTTCTCGAATCTGCCAAAGATAATTTAACTACGAAGACTAGAGAAAAACTTAACTTTCAGTTTAGATCAAGTACTCGGGGTTATGTTACTTTTGCTCTTTTCATAATGGGATTTCTTGTAGGCAGTTCAGGTTTCTTTGAAAAGGTTAATATCAGGCGGAAAAAAAACATAGTCCTTTTAACTGGGTTTTTCATTACTTCTGTAGTCATTGAACTTATTGGCCAGATAATAACTCCTGAAAATCCTATCAATCTGTTGATGCATATTTCTCAAGGACTTAAAGTACCAATTAATTCAATAATTACATCTACTTTGAACGACTTAGGATCACTTGCTCAGTCCGGAGTTATAGCTATGGGGTTCATTGTCCTGTACCAGTCTAAAGTCTTAGGAAAATATCTAGATATACTATCCTCATACGGAAGAATGGGACTAACCAACTATGAAATTCAAAATTTCACTGGTGCTGTTCTCTTTTCCACATGGGGACTTGGCTCCATATTAGGGAGTTTGGGTTCAACAGAATTGTTTTTACTCGGATTGATAATATATTCTGTACAGATTCTCATCAGTAAACAATGGATGAAATATTTTTTATACGGTCCACTCGAATGGTTATGGCGCTCTGGCACATACATGAAATGGCAACCATTTAAAAAAACAAAAACTATAAATATTTAAAGAATGATTTTTAATAACAAACCATATCGTGATTTCTCAGAATATTTGTCTCTTAAATTTCCATATAAGGTTCAAAAGATATCAATTAATGCAGGCTTAACATGCCCTAACAGAGATGGCTCCAAAGGTCGCGGTGGCTGCACATATTGTAACAACCAAAGCTTTAGTCCGGGTTACGGAAAACCTACCAAAACAATATCTGAACAGTTAGCAGATGGCATTAATTTCTTCTCACATAAGTACCCTGAGATGAAATATCTGGCGTATTTTCAATCCTATACTAATACATATGAGCTGCCAGAGACACTGATCGAAAAATATGAAGAGGCTCTAGCCTATCCCGGTGTGGTTGGATTAATAGTTGGAACTCGCCCCGACTGCATGTCTGATGAATTGTTGGATTACTTTGAGAAACTGAGTGAAAAAACTTTTGTTTTATTGGAATATGGTGTTGAATCAACTTTAAATAAAACATTAGAAAGAGTTAACCGCCAGCATACATATGAAGAATCTGCAGAAATGATTTTCAAAACAGCAAGCAGGAATATTCCTGTTGGTGCACATATGATCCTTGGACTTCCGGGAGAAACGGAGGAAGATATTCTTCATCACGCTGATAGACTTTCCGAACTACCAATAACGACATTAAAACTTCATCAGTTACAAATAATAAGAGGTACAGCTATGGCAAAGGAGTATAGACTCCTACCCGAGTCGTTTTACCTGTTCGGGCTTGAAGAATATGTCAATCTATGCGTTGATTTTGCAGAAAGATTAGCTCCAGGAATTTATATTGAGCGTTTTACCTCACAATCTCCTTCAAAACTTTTAATTGCACCCGACTGGGGACTAAAAAACTATGAGGTAAGAGAAAAAATAATAAAGAGATTCAGAGAAAGAGGCACATGGCAAGGTAAGCTATCCGCAAATAGAGTATCTGTAATATAACAGGTAGTAAATCTACAGCATACTCGCTATTTGCTTTTCTAATTTAAGCAAGTCTTTAGTGAAGTTTCTGATACCTTCTGCTAACTTCTCTGTAGCCATAGGGTCTTCATTCATCAACCATCTAAAACTTTTCTCATCCAGGCTGATTTTCTCAAAATCTGACTGCTTAGCATCTTCTTCGCTTAATTTCCTTCCCAAAACACCTTCAGTGCTCTCTAATTCTTTCAGTAATTTTGGTGCAATAGTTAGTAATTCACATCCGGCAAGTTCAGTTATTTCTCCAATATTACGAAAGCTTGCACCCATTACCTGTGTTTTGTAACCAAACTTTTTATAGTAGTTGAATATATTTTTTACAGATAGAACACCCGGATCTTCTGCAGAAGGAATTTCTTCTACTCCTCTTTCTTTTTTATACCAATCCAGGATTCGACCAACAAAAGGAGAGATCAAACGAACATTTGCTTCGGCACAAGCAATAGCCTGTGCAAATGAAAAAAGAAGCGTAAGGTTACAATGAATACCTTCTTTCTCAAGTACCTCAGCAGCTTTTATACCCTCCCAGGTAGAGGCAAGCTTTATTAAAACACGTTCGCGTGAAATACCGGAAGCTTCATACAGGTTAATCAGCTCTCTTGCTTTATCTACCGACCCAACAGTATCAAACGACAATCGTGCATCAACTTCAGTTGAAACTCTTCCCGGAACAATTTCAAGTATCTTAAGACCGAAGTTGACTGCAAGTTTATCCATTGATTTAACCAACTGAACCTGCTTATCTTTTGACTGTTTCTTGCCAAACTCAACTGCATCGTCAACTAACGAAGCATATTTTTGATCTTGAGAAGCAGCAAAAATAAGCGACGGATTGGTGGTTGCATCTACAGGTTTATAAACCTCAATAGATGAGAAATCGCCGGTATCAGCCACTACCTTTGTATACATCTTTAGTTGATCTAATAAATTCATAGTCTCAGATATTTAGATAATAATTATTCTATCCGGTCATAAATACAACTCATTTAACATTAAAAGCAATTTTAAGTTCTTCTATCTCAGTATCACCTATTGGCTGTAATGAACCTATTGATGCGGCCATAACTAATGAGTTAGCAGAGAATTCAGCTACTTCCAGATAGTCAAAACAGCTTAATAAGTTATCACCTGTTAAGAAAACACTATCATTTTCAACCAGAATAGCCCTAAACTTATTAAACATCTTTGCAACACTGTCAATATCGTTATAAATCAATCCAAAAGGAATTGATGGAACATCCTGAAGAAAAATCCAGCTTTCTGGAATTGTTCTCACATCAAATTTGCTTCCACTCACTGCATGTGCCATCAGATTAACCGGTTGAGTACATATAATCGAGTTGATATGCGGGTTCAACTGGTAGATTCGTTGATGCAGTGCAACTGAACGGCTTGGGGTCTTGCCTGCCTCTGCCATTCCATTTTTTATCTGAACTATATCATTTGGTACAATATCCCAGCGAGCAATATTACTGGGTGTAATAAGAAAATCATTCCCACTCCATCTGGAAGAAACTGTGCCATAAGTTGATATCATCAAACCTTGGTTACAAGCTCTTCTGATAATCTCAACCATCTCACTTCGTATCGCTCTTTCATCTGAAGGATACTCAATATCCATAAAATGAGACACATATGTAGGCAAGTGATTAACGTACTGTGAAACTTGCTCATCAGATAAATAGTTAACCTGCCCCAATCTCTTGGCATTCACAATTGTACGGCAACAAAACTCCAGAGTCTCGAATCTCTGATATGCGTCCATCATATCTATACCTCCTAAAACTACCCCATGATTTTCCATAATTACCGCTTTATATCGGGTATCTTTGAATTCATGAGCAATTTTCTCACCAAGATCTTCGCTTCCCGGAGTACCGTAAGGAGCAAAACCAATGTCACCGCATATATTATTAGCCTGAGGAACTATCTTGGTGTCAGGAACTATACCTGCAATGCTAAATGCAACCAATGCCGGCGGATGAGCGTGAATAATTGATGTTATTTCAGGTCTCTCATCATAAATCGCCTTATGAAAAGGGAGTTCAGATGAAGGCCTATGCTGACCTAAAATTGTTCCGTCCCTTTTCACATGCATTATATCATTAACTGTCAGGGAACCTTTATCTACTCCTGAAGGAGTTATCCAAATATCTCCATTTTTATCCTTAATTGATATATTTCCGCCTGAAGTAGTAGTCATCCCCCTTCGGTAAATTCTGTCAATAATCACCTTAATCTGTTCAGCAGGATGCATTAATTTTGTATCTAGTTGTTTCATATTTCAGAGTTCCTCATTAATGTTTAATTTTGAACTGTAAAGATACATAAAATAAGATAAAGAGGATTCGTCAACCTCCTTTTGACAGTAAAAAGGTTTCAGCCTCAACACTCCACAAGCCATCATGCCTACTGCAAATATTCGCCAGCTCCCTGTAAAAATCGCTTGACTCGCCCAACTTTTCGAAATCTTTTATAGCAGTCAATGGCATGTCGATATGTGTATATATTAATTTCTTTCCTCCGGGAATATCAGGTAAATTATTTGTAGCATCAGCAACTGCATTTAATCCCCCTATGTGAGTAACCAAGCCTGCCGGATCCAGTCCTTTACTCATTATTTCGAGAGCTTCCACCATATCATCATTATTCCCGCCGCTTGTACCAACAATATGAGTATATGCATAATGAACATTATAAAAATTAAGCATAGCACTAAATTGTGTGTCGTTTGGACCTGCAAAGAAGTTGAGACAACCATCAAAACCAAGAATTGCATCACCCTGTTCAACCACCGGTCTTACGGGTGCAAACACAAATACATCATCGTATCCCTCACCACCGGTTAACTTTCTTAACTCCTTAACGGGATCAGCAATTTTCCCTGTATTTATATATTGCAGCTCAATTCCGCGGGAAGCTGCAAATTTGGTTGTGTAAATTTCAGAAGCCCTGTCCAGTCTACCCTGATCCACATCAGTAACCACTAATAGCGAGGGCTTACGATCCTCTCTGTGTAGTACATAGTTAATAGCTGCAAGACCCATAGGCCCCACACCGGCCAGAATTGCCATTTTACCACCATTCACAATCTCCATTTTATGTTTATAACTTCCGGGAGTAGTGTGGTAATTAGCATGCATAGCCCCAATAACACAAGAAAGTGGTTCTGCAAGAGATGCAGGATAAAATCCTTCACCCTCATATTTTAGCAGGCAATCCTTTTCCATTACCTCATTAGGTATTATAACGTAAGTTGCATCACCTCCAATATATTTGTAGCTGTAACCGGGAGCACTTAACAATCCAACAGGTCCATCCTCATAATAAAGCGCAGGCTGTATGGAAAACTTATCACCTGCCTTAAATTTATGTGCCCATTTTGGTCCAACCTCCATAAGTTCACCGGCAAATTCATGGCCAATTATTACAGGATTATCTGCCACACCATCCGGAATACGTTTATGCTCTGCTCCTTGTGAAGAAGCCTTATAAGAAGACATACATATTGAGTCAGACACCACCTTCGCTAATATCTCATCCTCTTTAATAGGAGGTAACTCAAACTCCTCCAGTCTAAGGTCTTTTTTCCCGTATAATCTTACAGCTCTTGTTTTCATTTTATTTTTAAGATAAAAGCCAATTGCCTGAATCCAAGAATCAAGTATTTATTAATCTAATTATTCAATAGCATATTGGCAAATTAATATAACTTTTAAGAATCGACTTATTGTAAGCAATAACTCTGAATATTTCTTTTTGACACTTTTTTAACTCAGCATAACCTGCCCTCCGGTTATAGGTAGTGCCTGCCCCGTCTCACCGTTTTGCTCCATCAGATATAAAATTCCTTTTGTAACATCATCAGGTGTGCACCCTTTTCGCATTGGGACTTTTGAGAGATAGAATGACTTCACATCATCAACAGTTTTTGCACCAGGCACCTTGTCGGCCTTCAGGTATTGAATGAATAGTCCGTTCTCAGGATCACTCCATAATGGTCCTTCATAGTAGTTACCCGGACAAACCGAGTTCACCTTCACCCTGTAAGGTGCAAGTTCTAAAGCAAATGACTGAGTAAGTCCTATACCTCCAAACTTACCACCGGCATAAGCAAAATTAGCTTTGCTACCCTGTAAGCCTGATTTTGAATTAATCTGAATAATATCTGCATAGTAGTTTTCAGACGCATATTCTGTTTGCAGCTTCATAACTTTGCTCACAACCTTTGTACAGTAGAAATAGGCATTATAGTTTATTTTTGTAACTAAATCAAAGTTCTCAGGAGTCATATCATCAAGTCCTCCGGCCCTTAAAACACCTGCATTACTGATAAAGCAATCAATACCACCAAACCGACAAACAGTTTCATACATAAGATTCTCAAGACTATCTATATTGCTGACGTCAGTTTTCACGAAAATAGAACTATTACTTTTTGATAAATTCTTAAAACATTCCGCCGTCGAGCTACCTTTTTCTTCATTAAGGTCAGCTATTACAACATTAGCCCCTTCAAGTATCAGACATCTGCCGATTCCTTCTCCAAACCCTTGTGCTGCTCCTGTTATCACAATAGTTTTATTTTCAGCACGACCGGCTGAATTTCCAGCGGCTACGCTTCTGCGGTAATTTTCAACCTCCCAGGTATCTATAAAATCTATCTGTTCACTAGACATAGGATGAGGCCCTCCAAATGATTTGGATATATAAGCCACATTCATAGCATCCTCAAAAACATCCAGAATAATATCGCACTGGCCGGCATTATCTCCAACAGCGACCAAACCGACTCCTTTAATCAGTAAAACTTTAGGCAGATAACCATAATTATCGGCAAACTCATCAATAACTTTTTCTGATTCAGCCAAAATCTCAGCTGTATCTTTGCCATTAATAAAGAGGTAATTCGATTTACAGTAAACTATAGCATCAGGTGTGAATGGTTTAATAATATCTTTCCGGTTCACTTCATTATCGCTAAAATACTGAATCAATTTATTATTACGCACCCTCAAAGTTTTCAAACCATTGTGAGATAGCATCATCCTTATCGCAGGAATAATATCCACAATTCTTTTGGATATATCAATTTCACCCGATGGCAATTGCTCTTTCAGCGACTGTTCAAGTTTCTCAAAAATATCACTATAAATTGATTTTATTTCATCTATCGAATCAGCTGCCACGAAAATACCATGATTTTGCAACCAAATTACTTTCGGCTCTTCATTGTACAATAGCCTAAAACCTTTTAATTTATCACTTACCTTTTTAAAAAGTACATATCCCGGATCAGTATATTCAACAAATAAAACCTTTTCACCAAAAAGTCTTTTAAGTTCCGATTCTGCGTTTACCGAACAGAGAAGTCCGTTTACTACTGTAGGATGCAGATGCACCACAAAAGGATAATCTATTACATTATGCATAGATGTCTCAACTGACGGCCTTTTACCCTTGGTCAGAGTAGCCACTGCCAGATCATTCTTCACCTGATCCTCCCTTTCAACAGAATCTTTACTATATTCTTTCTCTGAGATTGGGTTTAGTTTAGTCCTGTCTAGAATGGCAAAACCCTCTTCAGTAATTGTGGCTAAAGCACTACCGCTTGCCTTTACCCATATTTTATCTTTATTTTTATAGGATGTATTCCCTCCTCCGGCGATTACAAAACGGTTGTCTCTCCCATAAAATCGGGATATCTCGATAAGCTCCTGAATCTCTTTCATCTTACACCACACTATTTATTAATTCCTCTCCAAGCCTCATAAACTCATTGCGTTTACTTCGATCAACTTCACCATCATCATCAACATACCCATCAAGACCCTGCGATACAACATGTTGATGCGCTGCAATCACACAAGCACCTTCATAGTTTATTTTCTTAAGCCGGTCAGTCAACGGCACCCCGTTTCTTGCAAAAAGCTCAACCGGCTCCATAACAGGCGAATTATGTTCACTTCCGAATGTAACAATGAAACCTTTGTCATAAAGATAACCGGCATATTTTTCAAGAAGTTCGATATCATTACGTGTAGTAATAAACTCAACTGAATGTATCCCCCGTTCTGTTAGTTGTTGTGCTGCCATTTCCAGATCTCTTTCAAAGTCTGTATACTCACCATTTACATTATCTGCCAGAAAAGGGTAAGTAGGTATACCGCCCGATGCCAGAATTATATCACAAACACTTTGAACTGGCAGGAATGCAGAACGTTCCTCAGGTACAAAAGCAGCACCTCCTGCTTTCAGCATGTTAGACCTGATCTCGTTCTCAACTCCGGCAATATCAATCAAAGAGGACTTTAGTTCTTTACCACCAAAGATTGTTTTAAAAAGCTGTAATATATCCGTTTCATCCTCTTTACAAAACTCATATACTTTCATTCTTAATGCTCTTGCCAGATGTCTTTCTCTAAAGGAGTCCAGAGTAAGGTTGTCTTTAATCCATTTGAGGCTGAGTTCAAAACCTGCATTTAATCCTAGCAGGTAGTCATTAAGTTTATAAAACATTTCCTCAACCTGCTTGTTGGATTCAACCTCCACAGACTTCAATTCTGAAGCATAAGGCTCCGGTATTCTGAACGGATAACTCATTCCCTTACCACTCAGGTAAGTTCTCCCAGGGTTAGCGGGATCGTTTACCCTTATTCCTGCATTCTGATCCTCCTGGTTAAGGCTAATAAATTCGATGCCAAACAAAGGGTAAAGTTTCCTTTTATCACAACCTTTTTTCCACTCTTCAAAACCTTTTGTGGTATAAAAGTCATTAATACCTACCACTTTCACTTTCTCAGCAACAGCTCTGTCAAGAGCATCATCTATATCCCGGAATGCGCTGAAGGAATAAGGTGTATGTAAGTGGGCGTTTACATTCAACATAATGAAATGAGTTTTATTTAATTTTCTCAAAAGGATTAAACGCCTTTTTTGGATCTTTTAATCAATTCCCCATCAGTAAAATTCTGCCCTGGTATATAGTCCTTCAAAGGCTGAATCCTTTCATGAATCATATCCAGGAACCATCCCGGCTGAGGGAAGAACGACTCTTCAAGCTCATAAGCCGGAGTTATCCAGTTACGTGATCCTAATACACATACCGGTGCATCAAGATAATCGAAAGCAAGCTGACTTATATTAGTTGCAAATTCATTTAAAAAAGAACCACGTGTTGTTGCATCACCGGCAATGATTATCTTTCCTGTCTTTTTCACAGATTCAACAACCTTTTCATAATTAAATGGCACCAAAGAACGTGCATCGATAACTTCAGCACTCATACCATACTTTTCTTTTAGTAAATCCGCAGCTTTCAGTGCCTGATAAAGAGTAAAGCCCACCGTTAAGAAGGTGATATCTTCTCCTGCCCTTTTAACATCAGGCTCTCCCATTTGTACCTCATAGTATCCTGTCGGAACACCACTTTTATGAAACTGTTCACCAATATCATATATTCGCTGACTCTCAAAAAATATTACCGGGTCGGTTCCCTGCAATGCGGCATTCATGAGTCCTTTAGCATCATAAGGTGTTGCAGGAAAGCACACCTTAATACCAGGTATATGTGCAACTAAAGAAGTCAGGTCCTGAGAATGCTGTGCACCATACTTAGATCCTACAGAAACCCTCACCACTACCGGCATCTTAAGAACGTTTCCACTCATTGCCTGCCATTTAGGAAGCTGATTGAATATCTCATCACCTGCTCTGCCGATAAAGTCACAATACATTATCTCAGGTATCACCCTTCCGCCACACATGGCATAACCGATAGCTGTGCCCACTATAGAAGCCTCAGAAATAGGAGAATTAAACAGACGATTATAAGGCAGTGACTCGGTAAGTCCGTTATAAACCGCAAATGCACCACCCCAGTCACGGCACTCTTCACCATAAGCAACTAATGATGCATCTTTATAAAAGCGGTCGATAATTGCCTCGAAGATACCATCTCTGAGCTGGTACTGCTTCATTTTGCTGAAAGGTTTACCCTCATTATCAAAAGCAAAACGCTCTTTATTGGCAATTTTCTTTACACGGGGGTTCTCCTCAATTGGTAAAAGCACTTCCGGCTCAGCATCTGAGAATGAATCAACAGAACCATTAGAAAACATCATATCACCAATTACCTCAGCATTTTCCATTCTTGGTGATATTTTATCATCTATCGATTTCAGAAACATATCGTTTACCAGACTTCTAATATGTTCATTTATAGAGTCCAGGTCAGATTGTAGAGCAACCCCGGCTTCAATCATCTGTTCACCGAAACTTCTTATACAATCATGTTGTTCCCAGGCTTCAACCTCTTCTTTTGTGCGATAAGATGATGCATCTGAAGGTGAGTGCCCACTATAACGGTAAGTCAGCACATCAAGCAACACCGGTCCTTTTTTATCCTCTAAAACCTTTCGTTTACGTTTATAAGCATCAATCACGGCGAGCGGGTTATACCCATCCACACGTTCGGCATGCATCTGATCCGGATTAACACCTGCACCAATACGAGCGGCAATATCATAACCCATAGTTTCACCACTAGTCTGTCCGCCCATCCCGTACTGATTATTCATTATATTGATGATTACAGGCAATCCACCCTGCATATCACCTTCCCAGAGTTCTCTGAACTGATCCATTGCTGCAAATGTAATTCCTTCCCAAACAGGACCGCAAGCCATTGAAGCATCACCTATATTAGCCACAACCAGTCCGGGTTTGCGATTTACTTTCTTATAGAGAGCAGCACCTACTGCAATATCTCCTGAACCGCCAACTATTGCATTGTTGGGATACACACCGAAAGGCGTAAAGAAAGCGTGCATAGATCCTCCAAGTCCTCTATTGAAGCCTGTTTTCCTTGCAAAAATCTCTGCTAATGTTCCATATACCAGAAATCTTCTTGCCAGCTCTTTTACTGAACCATCAAAACCCTCCTTCACTATTTCATAGATCGCTCCATCAA
Organism: Fermentimonas sp.; assembly: GCA_028683355.1. GTDB lineage: Bacteria > Bacteroidota > Bacteroidia > Bacteroidales > Dysgonomonadaceae > Proteiniphilum. Next base: position 4,137 of record JAQUIZ010000026.1, on the reverse strand, counting down.
AGAAGTTTTCCATAATATCCAAAAGTTGCTTATCATCCAGCTTATGGATTGCCGACATCCCCTTTGCAAGGATCTCGCCATGGGAGCGGTGACTGCCAAAAATAAAATCATCGACCGACAATGTCCATGCCATTCCCACTGCCGCCGATTCCTGACCAATGGACAAATGCGCCGGTCCGGGGTGATTATAAGGTGTTCCATTGTACTCACCTTTAGTCTTAATAAGGTTAAGCATCGTCTCGAATTCACGAATCAGAGCCATATCATGGTATATGGCTTTGAACTCATCATTCGTGAAATTACCTTTCTCATCAGCTACACTTTTCTGATATTGATTAACCGGTATAGGCTTGAATTCCACAAAACCTGGTTTCCGAACTTCATTCGGATCTATTGATTGTATTTTAGGCATTGTATATTGATTTAATAATTTATTTCTATAAACTGTTTTATTTTATATAGAAGTATGTTTTTACATAACATATATTGGTAAAAAGATATAAAAAATGTAACCTTGAGCGTCTACTATTTAAAGCTGAAAACAACTTCTTTGAGAATCTCACTCACAGTAGGATGTGGAAAAACGACCTCCTTCATCTCATTTAATGTCATTTCCTGCTCAATTGCCATACATGCACCGTAAATGATTTCGCTTGAAGGATTTCCCAGCATGTGAACTCCAATCACTTCACCATATTTTTCACCAATAATCACTTTGCACATTCCGTTTACCCCTTCATTTTCGGCTACAAATCTACCGGAGAATGACATTGGCAGTTTAGCAACTTTATAAGCAATATTTTTCTCTTTCGCAGACTCTTCTGTCTCACCTACTCCCGCCACTTCCGGATTTGTATAAACTACACCCGGAATAGCATTATAACGCATGATATCTGTTTTCCCGATAAGATTGTTAACTACAACTTCACCTTCACGACTTGCAGTATGCGCAAGTAGGGAAAATCCTGTCACATCACCTGCTGCAAACACACCTGGAACGTTTGTTCGCATTTTGTTGTCTACTTTTATACCGTTTCGCTCTAATTCAACATTAAGATTTTCAAGTCCAAACCCTTTTGTAACAGGTCTCCTGCCTACACTTAGCAGAATTTTATCCCCTTCCACTTCATGTGACTTACCATCTTTTTCATATACAACTTTATTTCCTTCTACCTTTACCACCTTGGCATTCAGGTTAAACTCGATACCTTTCTTTGTATATATCTGACGAAGCATTGCTGAAATTTCAGGGTCCATACCTCCAACAATCTCAGGGAGCATTTCAACAACTGTAACTTTGGTGCCCAGACTATTAAAAAAACTTGCAAACTCCATTCCAATAACACCACCGCCAATGACAACAAGCGACTCAGGCCTTTCTGTAATTTCAAGAATCTCCCTATTGGTAACAATAATATCTCCTGCTTCCTTTAAACCCGGGATTGGTGGTACAGATGACTCTGAACCGGTACAAATAAGAAGGTTTTTACCTGTATATTTCTCATTATTGCAGGTCACTTCAATACCCTCTGCAGAGCGGCCATTAATAACAGCCTCTCCTTTAATCACCTCTACATTATTTTTCTTCATACTGCCCTCTACACCAAGGACGAGCTTACGAACTACCTTCTTCTTGCGGGATAACATTTTTCCGTAATCAAAACGGATATTATCTCCATAAACTCCGTAACTGTCACCATGTAAAGCATTCTCGTATGTCTTGGCACTGTAAAGAAGTGTTTTGGTAGGGATGCAACCCTCGTTGAGACAAACACCACCCATTGCAGTTTTTTCAAAAAGCACAACTTTCAATCCGGCATGCCCTGCTCTTTCTGCGGCAACATAACCAGCAGGTCCTCCACCAATTATAATTAAATCTATCATTTTTATAAAAATGTTTATTAATATGTCAATTCTAAATTCTCAATCTCGATTGCAATTTGCTTCAGGAAACGGGTTGCCTCTCCACCATCAAGTGAGCGGTGGTCATAAGTCAGACTCAACCCAATATGAGGAACAAATGCATATACTCCGTCACCCAGATCCTTAGGTCTGGGAATTATAGTATTAACCCCGAGTATTGCTGATTGGGGAAGATTGATTACGGGAGTAAACATCTCAACACCATAATTACCCAGGTTAGATACTGTGAAAGTTCCTGCCTCAGATGATAATATATCAGGATTAATATTTCCGTTTCTGCATGCTGTTGCAACCTCTTTAAAGCGGTTTGATAAACCACTTATCGATAAATCATCTGCATAACGCACTACAGGAACCATTAACCCTCTGTCTGTGTCTACTGCTAATCCTAAATGAACCTTATTAAAATAGCGCTTGGTGTCATCCAGAAAATGAGTATTCACTTCAGGGAACTTCTTTAATGCCTTAATAACAGCAAAGCAGACCATATCGTTCAGGGTAATATTTACATTTAATATGCCTGCATCATTATCTGCCTTGACCTGTTTGCGCAGTTCAAGTATACGACGGGCATCTGCACCTAAATGATGAGTGAGCTGTGCAGAGTTTTGTAGTGATGCATGCATTGCCCGGGCAATTATTTTCCGCATATTTGATATCTTGCGGTCAAAATAATCTTTTTCTGAAAGAGAATATTCAGTACTCACAAGATCTGCAGCACGGTAAGCACCGGCCAAACCTGTTCCTCCTGAAACAGGTTGTTTACTCTGTTCAGCAGCAACTCGTTTTGCCAATGGAGTCATTTTAGGTCGATTTGCTAAATAATTTGTTACATCCTTTTCAATTATTCTCCCATTGGGACCGCTGCCCGATATGAATTTTGTATCAATAGCCTCTTTGGATGCCATTTTCCTTGCCCGGGGAGAGATATTTAAAGATATGTGATCAGCATTGAAAGCATTATTATGGTCTGAAGGATTAACAAGTTCCGGAAATGTTTCAGGTATTTGGGTTTCATCAGCCTGTGTAGGGTTGTCATCTATGTTCTTTTTAACAAGCTCTGAAATATCTTCTCCCGGCTCTCCTAAGATCATCATATTCTCAAGAACCGGCACTTCATCACCTTCATTGAAGAACAACTTTAAAACGACACCATCAGAAGGTGATACCTCTTCAAAAGAAGCTTTATCTGTTTCATAAGTAAAAAGAGCATCACCTGTTGCTACCTTGTCACCAACGTTTTTGTGAATCTCGGTGATGATGCAGCTTTCTACCGACTGGCCCTGTTTGGGCATAATTACAACAATTGCCATGTTTAATGAATTTAAGAAACAAAGAAGTTTAACAAATGTATTCAATTCAGGCCTATGTCATATTCAATTATTGATTTTTAAGCTATGTTTTTTGATATCATATTTTTTACTCTATGCATTTATAAGAAATCAAGTTCACTTATTGTAACATACTTTTCACCTCCTGCAATCCCTGTTGCTACAACACGTATGTACCTTGTGCTTACTGGTTTTGCAAAATAGTGTGTACGTGGGGTTGGATCATTAATCAGGTTGCCGAACTCAAAATTCTCAACTGTTTTCCAGTTGGTACCGTTTTCACTAACCTGAATTTCACCTCTTGCCATCATGCCATTGGAATGAAATGTCTGTGGAGTATATGTAAATGCTTTTACAGCATACTTATTCCCCAAATCCAAAGCTATAAAATGATTGTCATCACTTTCTTCTGATTGCCAGTATGAGCGATTTACGGCATCGAATGCATTTATTGCCTGTCCGTTATTTATCTGACTGCTGACATCAAGTAATTTCCAGCCTTTTTTAATCACTCCAAACTCTTCGCTTCGAACAGCACCTCTGACATTATTATTATATGAAACTGCTTTCAGGGTATTATGTTCAACTTTCAACGGAGTTTTATATTTAGTAGAATTTTGTGTTGGCTCTGATCCATCAAGAGTGTAGAAAATCTCGTAACCTGCATTAAGGTTATCTGCAGCATTTTCGCCTGTCGGCTTCCAGTTAAACACAGCCTGTAATGGAGCAATAGTAACGAAGCCCTCTTTATCGCGACTGAAATCCAGTTGTGGGGGTCTTGTCCTGTAATAATGAGCGGAAACATGACTAATTGCTGGGGTTAATCTGGACTCCAAAACACGAATCCTTATTTTATCAGTTGTAACTTCAGGAAACCTCAATA
>JAQUIZ010000025.1:22448-27877 GCA_028683355.1 Fermentimonas sp. | reverse complement strand
TTATATATGAAGATTGTTTATAAAATTTGAATGTCAAAAATAGTTATTTTTATTCAATAATATATCTGATTCGTCGATGTAAAAAGATTGTATGTCGATTTTACAACCTAAAAAAACTAAAATCCAACAGCACTACTCCCTCTTATTTGTTGTAATGTTGTATTTTTAGTGACTTTGCACATAATTATGAAGAAAAAGACCAGGATTATTGTTTTTACATCCATTGCAGTACTCATACTGGGTATGGCATTTTTCCCAACCATTAAAAGGTTGTTTGCTTCTGAAAATGAAAACGGAGGTCTGGGTAATCAGCCCTCGCAGGGTGGAGGTCAGGGTACAGCAAGATCTGAGCTTGTGATCACAGCCACCATACTTAAACCTCAAACCCTCAACAATATGTTTAGGATCAGAGGTGTGTTGCTACCTGATGAGGAAGTTGATCTTACTTTTGAGTCTTCCGGAAAAATTACAGATATCTACTTTGAAGAAGGTACATTTGTAAAGGAGGGAACCCTGTTGGCTAAAGTTAATGATGCACCACTGCAGGCTGAACTAAAGAAACTGGAGTCGCAATTGCCTCTGGCAGAAGACAGATTATACCGTCAGCAGACACTACTGGATAAAGATGCTATAAGCCAGGAAACCTACCAATCTGTTGCCACTCAGCTCGAAACTCTGAAAGCTGATATTGAGCTGGTTAAAGCACGGATCAAACAAACCGAACTGCGTGCACCGTTTAGTGGAGTTCTTGGTCTCAGGCAGGTAAGCGAAGGAGCATATGCCTCTCCAAACGTTGTAGTCTCGAATCTCACTAAAATTTCTCCTCTTAAAATTGAATTTTCACTAACGGAGAATTTTGTAAACCTCATAAGACCCGGAAGTGAAGTGGCTTTTATGGTAGATAACAGCCTTGATGTTCACAATGCAACTGTTTATGCCATTGAATCACGTCTGGATGTAAGCACCTTAAGTCTTTTTGCACGTGCAAGATATGATAATAGTGACGGAAAAATAAAACCGGGACAATCAGCGAGCGTTCAGATAAAGCTTGATGAAATAAATGACGCCATAGTAATACCAAGTATTTCTAGTATAAAAGAGATGGGGCGCGATATTGCTTATGTATATAAAAATGGCGTTGCTCAGGAGGTAGAGATTATTACAGGGATGCGAACCGCTGCTTCTGTTGAGATTGTAAACGGACTCTCAGTAGGCGACACACTTCTCACAACCGGAGTTATGCAGCTAAGAAGCGGAATGCCTGTAAGGATTGAACAACTTGTGGAAAACAACGCAAATTGATAATATGAATTTATCCGAATTAAGTATAAAACGACCCGTTCTTGCCACCGTGATGGTTCTAATTATCATCATCTTTGGCATTATCGGATATACCAGTCTGCCCGTTCGTGAATACCCTAACGTTGATAACCCAATAATTACAGTTCAGGTTTCTTACCCTGGAGCAAATGCAGAGGTTATTGAGAATCAGATAACAGAACCACTCGAGCAAAATATAAATGGAATTCCCGGCATCAGATCACTTATCAGTCGCAGCAGCCAGGGAAGTTCTCGTATTACTGTTGAGTTTGAGCTTAGCGTTGATATGGAAACAGCTGCTAATGATGTCAGGGACAAGGTCTCAATTGCTCAACGTTACCTGCCTCGCGATGCTGACCCTCCAACAGTTTCTAAAGCAGATGCCGACTCCGACCCAATAATGCAGATTACCGTTCAGAGTCCTACCCGGTCACTTCTTGAGCTTTCTGAGATTGCTGATCTTACAGTTAAAGAACGACTTCAAACAATTTCAAATGTTAGTGCAGTAGAAATTTGGGGTGAATACAGATATGCCATGCGACTATGGCTTGATCCTATAAGAATGGCTTCTTATAATATAACACCCATGGATGTAAAGAATGCTCTCGACAGAGAGAACATTGAACTCCCTGCGGGAAGTATTGAGGGTGATCATATTGAGCAGTCGATCCGAACCATGGGATTAATGGAAACACCTGAAGATTTTAATAATCTTATTCTTATCGAGGATAATTTCAGAATTGTAAGATTTCGTGATGTTGGCTTCGCTGAACTTGATGCAGCTAATCGACAGAATATTCTCCGCAGAAACGGAGTTCCAATGGTAAGTGCGGTGATCATCCCCCAACCGGGTGCCAATCATATAAGTATAGCAGATGAAGTTAGAGTTCGCATGGAGCAAATGCAGAAAGACCTGCCTGAAGATGTAAAACTTGATGTTGCATTTGATAACACAAAATTTATCCGTGCATCTATTAGTGAAGTTCAAACAACTGTAATAGTTGCCTTTCTACTTGTTGTTTTCATCATTTTTGTATTCTTAAGAAACTGGAGGATAACGCTTATACCTGCACTGGTTATACCAATTTCACTGATAGGAATTTTCTTTGTCATGTACCTTGCCGGATTCTCTATCAATGTTCTTTCTATGCTTGCCATTGTTTTGGCAGTGGGACTAGTTGTTGATGACGCTATTGTTGTTACTGAAAACATATTTCAGAAAGTTGAAAATGGAATGGATCCTGAAGAGGCATCTATAGCAGGATCTAAAGAGATCTTTTTTGCAGTTGTTTCCACAACCATTACACTTGTTGCAATATTTTTCCCTATTGTATTCCTTGAGGGAATGACAGGACGACTGTTCAGGGAGTTCAGTATTGTAATCTCAGGTGCTGTTATAATATCTTCTTTTGTAGCGTTATCATTTGTTCCTATGTTGTCATCCAAGTTACTCAAGAGAGGACATAAAAGGAGTAAATTTTACGATAAAACTGAGGTGTTCTTTGAGGGTATGAACAGGTTTTACAGTAAAGCCCTAAGTTCTTTTCTTGGTAGAAAATGGCTTGCATTCCCTATTATTGCGCTTTCAGGAATACTTATTGCCGTTTTATGGAGCACAATACCCGAAGAGATGGCACCACTTGAAGACCGTTCACAGATTATCATCAGGAGCTCAGCACCTGAAGGTGCAACATTTGAGTTTATAAGAGATTATACTGACAGGATCTCTGCAATTGCCGACTCTGTAGTGCCTGAAAAAGAATCGAATATAACCATGACTCGTGGTGGCTGGAGTATGGTACGTATGGTTTTGCCTGATATGAACCAGCGAGATAGAAGTCAGATGGAAATTGCAAATGAACTCACTGAAGCTGTAAGAAATGAAAATGCAGCACGTGCTTTTGTACAGCAGCAGTCAACTTTCGGAGGAAGGCGTTCAGGAATGCCTATACAGTACGTACTCCAAGCACCTAATATTGAAAAGCTTGAAGAATTTATCCCTCCATTTCTTGAAAGAATGAATGCGAGTCCCTATTTCCGTATGTCGGATGTGGATCTAAAATTTACCAAACCTGAAACTAGGATTATTATCGATAGGGATAAAGCTGCAATGCTTGGTGTAAGTACACGTGACATCGGTCAAACCTTACAATATGCACTTAGCGGCCAGCGAATGGGTTACTTTTATATGAATGGCAAGCAGTACCAGATTTTGGGAGAAATTAACCGACAGCAACGCAATACACCGGTTGATCTGAGAACCATTTATATTAAAAACAATGTTGGACAGATGATCCAGATGGATAATCTGGTAAAACTCGAGGAGTCGGTTGCTCCACCTCAGCTATATAGGTATAACAGATTCAACTCGGCAACTATCTCTGCGGGACTGGCTCCGGGATATGCTTTGGGAGAGGGACTTGAGGAGATGGACCGAATAGCTGCCGATGTATTGGATGACTCATTCAGAACAGCCCTGGAAGGTGAATCAAGAAACTTCAGGGAGAGTTCCTCGAGTCTTTTATTTGCTTTCGCACTTGCCATATTATTGATATTCCTCGTGATGGCAGCTCAGTTCGAAAGCTTTAAGGACCCGTTCGTAATTATGTTTACCGTTCCACTTGCTCTGTTTGGTGCCCTGCTGTTTATGTGGATATTTGGAATAACTTTAAATATTTATAGTCAGATCGGTATAATTATGCTTGTAGGTCTTGTAGCCAAAAATGGTATCCTGATTGTTGAATTTGCAAATCAGCGTCAGAATGCTGGTTTAAATAAACACAAAGCAATAGTTGAAGCATCAGCACAACGTTTAAGGCCTATACTTATGACCAGTATTTCAACTGTACTTGGACTTCTTCCTCTTGCTCTGGCTACCGGCGAAGGTGCTAACGGACGTATTGCGATGGGTACTGCTGTAATTGGCGGACTATTAATCTCTACTCTGCTTACTCTATTTCTTATTCCGGCAATTTACGTCTATCTTTCAACAGACAGAAATAAATTAGTTACATCAGAAAACGAACAGACCGAAATTATTTAAGATTTAATAAGAGAATAATGACACTTTTTATTCAAGAAAAAAAACGCTACTTCTTTTTGTTATTATTATTAACTATCAATACTGTTGTTTATTCTCAAACAGAGAAACGACCGGTAGTTGAGAGTGTTATAGACCTACGGGAGTGCCTCAGAATTGGTCTTGAAAATAATTTCGACCTGCAAATAGCACGCAACGAGGAGTTGATTTCAGATAACAATGTCACTCTTGGAAATGCCGGCTATCTCCCAGAAGTAAGTCTCAATTCAGGCTATAACTTTCGCAGCAGCAATTCAGATCAGTTTCCTGCAGGTGACACAGAAGTTGTAGAAAATCGCAATTCAAATACACAAACACTTGATGCAGGTGTAAATCTTAACTGGTCGATTTTTGAAGGTTTCAGAGTTCAGACAAATTACCGGCGACTGAAAGAGCTCCAGTCGGTTGGTGAACTTTACACCCGTTTGGAAATGGAAAACCTTATTGCCGGACTTACAGCTGAATATTACAATTATGTTCAACAGCAAATCCGGCTGGGTAACCTTCAGTATGCAGTATCACTATCAAAAGAACGCTTGCGAATTGTTGAAGCCCGTTATCAGGTGGGTTCACTCTCAAGGCTCGACCTGCAGCAGGCAAGAGTTGACTTCAATGCCGACAGCTCATTATTGATTCAACAGTATGAAATTTTGAACAGATCGCGAATCAAGCTTAATGAACTAATGGGTACAGATGTAGAGAGTCAGTTCCTGGCTGTAGACACCACCATCCTTTTCAATAAGTCGTTGGCAAAAGAGGAGCTTTTCGATAGAACAATGGCTCATAACACTTTCCTGCAGCTAAGTGAAACCAATCTTACTTTAAGTGAGCTTGAACTGAAAAATCTTAGAAGCAGAAATTATCCTTACCTCCGTCTTAATTCGGGATATGGATTCACCCATTTTAATTATAATACAGGTAATCTCGACAGGCAGCGTAATTGGGGACCCAATGTCGGTATAACTTTGGGATACACTCTTTTCGACGGATTTAACCGGAAAAGAGAGCAAAAGAATCAAGAGGTCAGAAT
>JAQUIZ010000025.1:8424-22348 GCA_028683355.1 Fermentimonas sp. | reverse complement strand
TTAATTATAATACAGGTAATCTCGACAGGCAGCGTAATTGGGGACCCAATGTCGGTATAACTTTGGGATACACTCTTTTCGACGGATTTAACCGGAAAAGAGAGCAAAAGAATCAAGAGGTCAGAATAAGAAATAGGGAGCTTGAAGTCGAAAGAGATAAACTCATAATAGAGAGTGATTTCGCTAACATGTGGATGGCTTATCAAAATAATATAGAGCTCACAAACCTTGAAATAGAGAGTCTGGAAAATGCCACAATAAATTATGAGATAGCGATGGAGAGATATCAGATAGGTGATTTGTCCGGACTGGAACTGCGTGAAGCACAAAACAGTCTTCTTGAAGCTGAGCAGCGACTACTCACCGCCCAATACAACACTAAACTTTACGAGATTTCTCTTATGCAGATAAGTGGGAAAATAACAGAGTTTTTGCAATAGAGCTGGAGTCACACAGATGCTGTTACCATCAACATGGTTAGGAGATATAATTCATCCTTATTTAGCATTCAGAAGTGCCGAAGGGAGTTTGTTGTCAGATATTGTTTCATTGTAACACTCACTCAAACCTCTTCAAATGCTCCAATACCTCCTCATTATAATCATACAAACCAAGGTTTAGATTCATTAGATCTCCGTTATCTGACATTTGTTGAATGATGGGGAAGATTGGTCGGGCCTTTGTCCAGAATTCAACATTTAGAAATATCATAGGACTGGCATAACCGTACGACTCATAGTGATTTTGTGCAAGGTCTTGAAATACCTCTTGGATGGTGCCGGCACTGCCGGGGGTAAATATTACTCCTCCTTTGGCTATTGCAAGTAATCCTTCTTCCCTTACGCTGTTCTCAAAATATTTTGCAATGTGTGTTGCAAATGGTGTTGGCAACTCGTGTCCGTAATGCCAGGTTGGTATACCGAGACTATTGTATAGCGGATCGGGGTATTTTTCTATAACCCTGAAAGATTTTGCCAACCAGTTGACATCTGAATAGTCAGGAGCTTCTGCAAGTATCGCAGCAGCTTCGAGAAGATCTTTATCGGAACGACCAGCCATCCAGGCGCCTAAGTGAGTTGCCTCCATTGCACCCGGTCCCCCACCCGACAGCATCAAGTATCCATTTTCCGTAAGTGTTTTAGACAATCTCGCAACCTGAATATACATATGATCTGTTCGTTTTACCTTGTGTCCTCCCATAATTGCCACAAGCCTGCGTTCATCGTAATTTACAATGAACTCATGCAATGAGTCTGTTATAGAATGATCATGAAGACGCTGTGCAAGTGTATCTCTTATAGATTTTTTTTTGAGCGACTGCTGATAGTAATCATACACAATTTTATCAAAGGTGTTTGAATAGGATTGTGGAACTTTGTAGTCAAATCCGTTGTAGAGAGTTTCCTTGCTGTATAGTCGGTTGGGATATGTGTTAAATGGCACTTCCAACAGTGGGAATATGAAGTTGTCGGGCAACAAATGATGCAACAGATCATTAGACATAACGCAACCAAGGAAGAGACATTTAGAAAAGTTAACAGAAAGGATGAGATCCTCTATATCTGAGAGATTTAATGATTGTATTGCAACCTCCTCTATTTTCGCACTCTGATAATTATTAACTAAAAAAGCACTTTTTGAAATTCTCAGGAACTCTGAAAGACCCTTAACTGTATCAAACTTTCTCATATTTAAATGTTTTTCTCGCCATAAAGGTAAGAGTTATTCCACGTGCTGCAAGATAAATTATAAATGAAAACCAAAGTGCGTTGTTGCCCCATACTGGTATAAGCAGGAAATAGGATACAAAGAATATTATTGATGCAATTATCATAGCATTACGCATTTCGGCAGATGCTGTAGCTCCAATAAATATTCCATCCCACAGGAAAGCAGCAAAACCTGCAATTGGGATTAACAGTGTCCAGAACATATAGTCTTTGGTTTGCGCTATAATAAGTGAATCGTTAGTTAAAAGTCTCAATATAAGATCAGGGAAAAGTGTGTAAACTGTCATTGCTAAAAGACATACCATCAATCCCCAGAAAAATATTCTTTTTATCATATGCCTAAGCATTGATTTGTTTTTAGATCCTATATACCTTCCTGTAAGCGCTTCTCCGGCATAAGCAAAACCATCCATGAAATAGGAGAACAGCATGAAAAATTGCATCAGGAGGGCGTTCACGGCAAGAATAGTATCGCCCATGCCGGAGGAAGCAAACGTGAAGAATGTTGTAACCAGGGTAAGGAGGAAGGTGCGCACAAAAATATCCCTATTGACCCTGAAATATTCCCTTATTGCATGTCTATTCCAGATTGTATCTTTACGGACATACTTTCTGAGTCTGCCATAATATTTTTGCCATAGTACTGCTGCAACTATAAATGAAATGACTTGAGAGAGAATCGTGCCGAGCGCTATACCCTCGATTCTCATACCTAACCCAAATACAAAACCTACACTAAGAATGATATTAAGAACATTATTAAGAATTGCAATGACCATTGGAATACGTGCATTTTGCATGCCTATAAACCAGCCTTTGAATGCGTACATGCCCAATACAGCGGGTGCCCCCCATATAACAATTCTGAAATATGTTTTAACATGGTGTACAGAATCAGGACCTGATTTTATAAGTTTAAATGCAAGCTCACCGATAGGGTATTGCAGTAGAATAATTAGGAAGCCAATTCCAACACCAATCGCAAGTGAGCGGATAAAAACATTCATAGACTCACTAAAGTCTCTGGCACCATATGCCTGAGATGCAAAGCCACTTGAGCTCATTCTCAGGAAGCCAAAGTTCCAGTATATCATATTAAATATATTTGCACCAAGTGCAATAGCACCTATATATACAGCTGAACCTAGTCGGCCGGCAACGGCAATATCGATCATTCCCAGAAGTGGAACTGTAATATTTGTAATTATATTTGGTAGAGCGAGTCTGAATATTTTCTTGTCCATTAGCATTATTGCAACAAATAATATGCCAAAATAAATACAAAAAATTGCTTTCTACTTTAATAATAATTTATACCTTTGGATTTATTCATAATCATTGTAAACAAACAATCATGAGAAAGATATTTACTTTTTTACTGTTCTTTTGTTTTTCAACGGCGTTTATTAATGTGACAGCTCAAAACACCAAACCTATAGTGGGAGAATGGAAGTATAAAGTTGCCCAAGCTCCATATGGATATGACACTGGAGTTATTTCATTCAAAGAAGTAGAAAAAAAACTAACCGGTGACATAACATTCGATTCAGGTTACAAAGTAAAGCTTCAGAGTGTTGTTTTTAAAAATGACACTTTAAAGGTTGGCGTTTACGTTGATTCTGAATATGTAAATATTCTATCACATGTTAAAGGGAAAAAACTAGAAGGGATAGTTGATTCATCAATGGGAAAAATGGATTTAACTGCCGAGAGGATAGAAAAAGAATAACATCAAGGAGATACAAACTACATATAATTTATCATATGGACAAAATTCAGGAACTCACCTCTAAACTTTATTCCGAAGGTGTGGAAAAAGGTAAGGAGGAAGCAAATAAAATTATAGCAGAAGCTAAGGCTCAGAAAAAACAGATTTTGGAAGAGGCAGAGACACAGTCAAGACAACTACTTGATGCTGCCAGAAAAGAGGTTGCAGAATTTAAAAGCCATACCGAGGCAGAGCTTAAACTATATGCTTCACAATCTTCCGAAGCACTGAAAACAGAAATAACAAATCTTGTTACAAACAAAATTGCAGAATCGAATGTTACTGCAGCTACTGAAGACAAGCAGTTTATGCAGAAGTTGATTGTTGAACTTGTGCAAAACTGGGCTCGGGAAGAAAAGCTTACTATTGGCACGGAGAGTGCTGATGAGCTCAAATCCTATATTACTGCAAACGCGAAAGATCTTTTAAATAAAGGTGTCAACATTGTATCAGTTAACGGTATAAAGACAGGTTTTACTGTTTCACCTGAAGATGGCTCTTACAAAGTAAAGTTTGGTGAAGAAGAATTTATCGAATACTTTAAGGAGTTCCTGCGTCCGCAGATACAAAAACTGCTATTCTAAGATTTCTGAAATTTAATCTTTTCGCTAATCGCATTATTATTAAACCTTTAATAAATAAGATCTTTATTTAAACAGAGCATGCTTTTTAAAAACCAATATTACTGTTTCGTTGCAGGACTGCCCGAATTTTCTTTCGACAGCATGAAGCTTCCGTTTACCGTTGAAGAGTTTATTTCTATGCTTAGAGAAGAGCTTAAACCTTCAGACCTCAAGCTTCTTAGAAAATATTTTCTGATCCATGATAATAATAATCTGCTCAATTTACTGGGTAACAAAGATGCAATAATCAACATTGCCGGTAAGTTATCGCGCGAAGAGATTATGGATTTAATTACGGATGTAAAAGAGGATATCCCGATTAAAAATAAGCATGTTCCACCCTATTTTGAAGATTTTATAAGAAGATGGTTAAGTGAAGAAAATCCTCAGGAAGGTGGTAGAATCTGGGAAGACCTGCTGACATCATTTTATATGGATTATGGTATTGAAGCAAAAAACAGCCTATTGTCGGGCTGGTTTGAACTGAACCTCAATATTGGCAATTTAATGACAGCTGTTTTTGCACGCAAGTATGATCTTATGGTTGCGAAATATATTGTTGGACACAACACATTTGCAAAACTCATCCGTGAAAATTCAAACGCCAGAGATTTTGGCATTAGTCAGGAACTGGAATATTTCGATACACTTATACGTATATCTGAGGAGTCTGATATTTTTGACAGAGAACGAAAAATTGACAAATTCAAATGGGACTGGCTGGAAGAGAATACAGTTTTCGACTACTTTAATATAGAATATATATTCGCTTATTTCTGTAAACTACAAATACTGGAACGTTGGGTGAAACTTAATGCAGAAGAAGGGGAAAAGGTTTTCAGGGATCTGATTAACAGCCTTAAAAACGAAACTAAGTTACCTGACGATTTTTAAAATTAAAAGAGAAAATTATCATATATGTTAACAAAAGGAACAGTCAAAGGGATCATATCCAACCTCGTAATTGTTGAGGTAGATGGACCTGTTGCTCAAAATGAGATAGCCTACATAGATCATGAAGGTACAAGGTTAATGGCCGAGGTTATCAAGATAGTAGGAAAAAACGCCTCTGTTCAGGTATTCGAGAGTACAAGAGGACTGAAAGTTGGTTCTAAAGTTGAATTTCAGGGACATATGCTTGAAGTGGTACTTGGTCCCGGTTTACTACAACGAAATCTTGACGGGCTTGAAAATGATCTCGATAAGATGGAAGGCGTTTTCCTTAAAAGGGGCGAATACACTTTTCCTCTGGATGAAGAAAAACTGTGGCATTTTAATCCTATAGTAAAGGAGGGTGACAAGGTTAAAGCTGGCTCATGGCTCGGAGAAGTTGACGAGAACTTCCAACCTCACAAGATAATGGTACCTTTTACAATGAAAGGAGAATACCGAATAAAGAGAATTATTGGTGAGGGGGATTACAATATATATGAAAAGATTGCTGTAGTTGAGGATAACGAAGGTAACGAGACAGAGCTGAATATGATACAGCGCTGGCCGGTTAAAGTTCCGGTTTCTGAGTACAGAGAGAAACCAAGACCGTTTAAGTTACTCGAAACAGGTGTTCGTGCAATCGATACTTTGAACCCTATTGTGGAGGGTGGTACTGGTTTTATTCCCGGTGCCTTCGGTACAGGAAAGACAGTTTTACAGCACTCAATCTCCAAACAGGCTGAAGCAGATATCGTGATAATTGCTGCTTGTGGGGAAAGAGCAAATGAGGTTGTTGAAATATTCACTGAGTTTCCGGAGCTGATTGATCCTCATACAGGACGTAAACTAATGGAGAGAACAATTATTGTGGCTAACACCTCCAATATGCCTGTCGCTGCCCGTGAAGCTTCGGTTTATACAGCAATGACTATTGGAGAGTACTACCGTTCGATGGGTCTAAAAGTGCTGCTTATGGCCGACTCTACTTCACGTTGGGCACAAGCTCTACGCGAGATGAGTAACCGACTGGAAGAGTTGCCGGGACCTGATGCATTCCCAATGGACTTATCGGTAGTTATATCCAACTTTTACGGCCGTGCCGGTCATGTTATTTTGAATAATGGGGAGGAGGGTTCTATTACTTTCATCGGTACAGTTTCACCCGCCGGTGGAAACCTCAAGGAGCCGGTAACCGAGAACACAAAGAAGGTTGCTCGTTGCTTTTATGCTCTTGAACAGGATAGAGCAGATAAAAAACGTTATCCTGCAATCAACCCTATAGACTCTTATTCAAAATACTTTGAATATCCTGAGTTTGAAAATTACATTTCTACAGAGGTTTCAGAAGACTGGACAGAGAAAGTTTCTGAAATAAAGACCAGACTGCTTAGGGGAAAAGAGATTGCTGAACAGATAAATATTCTTGGTGATGATGGTGTACCTGTAGAATACCATATTACCTTCTGGAAATCTGAATTTATTGATTATATTATTTTACAACAGGATGCGTTTGACGATATAGATGCCGTAACATCTATTGAGCGACAAAAAAATATTCTTGACCTGGTAACTGAGGTTTGCAGGACAAAATTTGAATTTGATAAATTTACAGAAGTCGCCGATTTTTTTAAAGAACTGATAAATATCGGCAGACAAATGAACTACTCGGAGTTTGAATCTGATTCCTTTAATGACTATGTCAGCCAATTAAAGGAGATGGTTTCCAATTATCAACTGTCAGTAACAAGCACTCAATAGTTTACACATAGATTATCAGCAATCAGGAAAATGGCTAATTAAAGAAATTATGGCAAAAGCATTTCAAAAAATATATACTCAAATTACTCAAATTACTAAGGCAACCTGTACTGTAAGAGCAACGGGGGTTGGATATGATGAGCTTGCTACGGTTGAAGGCAAGCTGGCTCAGGTAGTTAAAATAATTGACGATGAGGTTACCTTACAAATATTTGAAGGTACCGAAGGTATACCCACGAACGCAGAGGTTATATTCATGGGAAAATCTCCGTCTCTGAAGGTAAGTGATCAGCTGGCAGGCCGTTTCTTTAATGCGTATGGCGATCCCATTGATGGAGGACCCGTACCCGAAGGTGAGGAGCGTGCAATTGGAGGTCCCTCAGTTAACCCTGTAAGAAGAAAGCAGCCATCCGAACTTATTGCTACAGGAATTGCGGGAATCGATCTAAATAATACATTGGTATCGGGACAGAAGATCCCATTTTTTGCCGATCCTGACCAACCGTTTAATCAGGTTATGGCAACAGTAGCATTGCGTGCTGAGACAGACAAAATAATTCTCGGTGGTATGGGTATGACTAATGATGACTACCTCTACTTTAAAAACGTATTTAGTAGTGCAGGCGCATTAGATCGCATTATATCCTTTATGAATACTACAGAAGATCCTGCCGTTGAGCGTTTGCTTGTGCCAGACATGGCACTGACAGCAGCGGAATATTTCGCGGTCGATAAGAATGAAAAAGTGCTAGTGCTTCTTACAGATATGACCTCTTATGCTGATGCGCTTTCGATTGTATCGAACCGTATGGATCAGATACCTTCTAAAGATTCGATGCCGGGATCACTATACTCCGACCTTGCAAAAATATATGAGAAAGCGGCGCAATTTCCTTCAGGGGGTTCAATTACAATTGTAGCTGTGACCACTTTATCAGGAGGAGATATAACGCATGCTGTTCCTGATAATACTGGATATATTACTGAGGGACAGCTTTTTCTCCGCCTCGACAGCGATGTTGGCAAGGTGGTTGTAGATCCTTTCCGCTCATTATCAAGGTTGAAACAAAATGTACAGGGCAAGAAAACACGTGAAGACCATCCTCAGGTGATGAATGCGGCAGTACGACTTTATGCAGATGCGGCAAATGCTAAAACAAAACTTGAGAACGGTTTTGATCTGACAGATTATGATATGAGAACTTTATCATTTGCCAAAGATTATTCAAGAGAACTGCTAGCAATAGATGTGAATCTGAATTCAGTTGAAATGTTAGATAAAACATGGGAACTGCTTTCTGAGCATTTCAGACCTGCAGAAGTAAACATGAAACAGGAATTAGTAGATCAGTACTGGAAAAAATAATGGCTATAAAATTTCAATATAATAAAACTTCACGTCAGCAATTGGAGAAACAGCTGAACATTCGCGAACGTGCTTTGCCTACGTTGCAAAACAAGGAAACAGCACTAAGAATGGAAGTTAAGAAGGCCAAAGATGATTTAATTAAACTTGACAAGGAGCTTGAGGATAAGGTAAAATCATACGATAAGATGATGGGTATGTGGATGGAATTTGACCCTACCCTGATTAGTGTTAAAGACGTACACCTTTCTAAGAAGAAAATTGCCGGAGTTAAAATACCTATTCTTGAAAGTGTAGAGTTTGATATCAAACCCTTTAGCTTGTTTAATAAACCAAAATGGTTTTTGGATGGATTAAAAACTGTTGAATCTTTAGCTGAAGTTGGAATACGTCGTGATTTTCATGCAATCAGAATAAATAATCTTGAGTTTGCCAGAAAAAAGACAACACAGAAAGTTAATCTTTTCGAGAAAGTTCAGATTCCGGGTTATCAAGAAGCAATACTTAAAATAAAGCGTTATCTGGAAGATGAGGAGAACCTGTCTAAATCATCACAGAAAATTATGCGTTCTCATCAGGAACAAAGAAAAGAGAAAGGAGATGTAAAATGGTAGCAACAATGAAAAAATATCTGTTTTTGGCTTACCATAAGGATTACAATCAGTTTCTCGATGACCTTTGTAATCTTGGTATGATCCATGTTGTTGAACAAGACAGAAGTGAAGTAGAAGAAGATAAACTTTATGAGTACATAACAGAAAAGAAGCAACTGGAAGAGGCTAAAAAAACATTGAACAGGGTAAGGGACAAAAAAACTGAGAAACCATTTAATGAAGTTGATGCTAATTTAGGTAAAAAGATACCCTCTGAGATTGAGAAAATAGAGAACGAGAAGTCACTACTCAAACAACAGTTGATGGTTTCTGCTAAAGAAAGAGATACTTTGAAGCCCTGGGGAAACTTCAGTCCCGACCAGATAAAACTTTTGGAGAATGCCGGATATAAGATCAGCTTCTTCATAAGTCCTAATAACCTGTATAATCAGGAATGGGAAGAGCTATATGATATCTATGTAGTGAACAAAGAATCCTCTCGTACTTATTTTATTACTTTAAGTAAGGAAGAAAATATGGCAGAACTTCTGAATCTGGAAAAGGAGAAACTGCCTAATGTATCACTGGATGATCTCGACAGACTAATTGAATCTATCAATAAAAAGATTATTGCTCAGGAGGAGAAATTAAAAAAACTATCAGACGACATTCCATCTCTGGATGCTGCAATAAAATCACTTGAGTCTGAAATTCAGTATTATAAGGTTGATAAAAGCGGTACCCAAGTTGTAGACGACAAAATAATGTTACTACAGGGTTGGGCACCCGAAGATAGTGATTCGGAAATTTCTAATTACCTAGAATCCAAAAGCGTTTATTTCGAAAAATCTGATCCGGTTCCTGAGGATGATGTGCCTATCAAATTTAAAAACAACAAGTTTTTCAAGCTTTTTGAACCTATAGCTGAATTATATGAATTGCCAAGCTATAATGAGATTGACCTGACACCCTATTTTGCACCTTTCTACATGATATTTTTCGGTCTGGCACTGGGAGATATTGGTTATGGAGCTTTCCTGCTGATACTGGCAACTGTGGTGAAGTTAGTTAAGAAAGATACAATAGCTAAATCACTTAGGGGAGTAATGACACTAGTGCAGTTTTTAGGTGCATCAACAATGGCATGCGGACTTCTTCAGGGAGGCTTTTTCGGTATTAATATATATGAAATAAATAACCCTGTAATTCAGAATTTACAAGAACTATTATATTTCGATAACTCACAAATGTTTATGCTTTCTCTCGTGTTGGGAGTAATACAGATTATGTTTGGTAAGTTTATCATGATCTTTAACCGAATTAAACAGTTTGGATTCATTCATGGACTTTCATCAATCGGATGGTTTGTATTCTTATTGAGCTTTATAATATCATTTTTACTTCCATCATTAATGCCTATGATGGGAATAGTTCACAAAATTGTGATGATATTATCGGGTACATTAATCGTATTTTTTAATTCTCCGGGTAAAAATCCGTTTGTAAATATTGGCACTTCTTTGTGGGATACTTATAACATGGCTACTGGATTATTGGGAGATGTTCTATCATATGTCAGATTGTTCGCACTTGGACTGTCGGGTGGAATACTGGCAAGCGTGTTCTCAAGCCTGGCTACAGGAATGAGTCCCGACAACGCAATCGTCGGCCCGATTGTAACTGTTTTAATATTTGTGGCAGGACATGCCATAAATATTTTCATGAACGCTCTGGGTGCTTTTGTTCATCCTTTGAGACTAACTTTCGTGGAGTTTTATAAAAACTCTGATTTTTCAGGTGGAGGTGAAAAATATAATCCATTCAGAAACAAATAAAATACAAAAAATATAAATCAATAATTTAAAAGCAACTAAATGGAAACAAATTTAATAATTGCCTATACAGGAATAGCAATTATGCTAACACTTGCAGGTATTGGGAGTGCATATGGAGTAACTATAGTAGGTAATGCCGCTATTGGAGCAGCAAAAAAAGTAGACGGCAAGTTTGGTAATTTTTTGGTGTTAACGGCACTACCGGGGACACAGGGATTATACGGTTTCGCCGGATACTTTATGTTCCAGAGTATTTTCAATATACTTACGCCCGAAATTACTGCTATTCAGGCATGGGCTACTCTTGCTTCAGGCCTCGCACTTGGATTCGTAGGATTACTGTCATCAATTCGACAGGGACAGGTTTGTGCAAACGGTGTAGTCTCAATTGGACAAGGTCATGATGCATTCGGTAATACACTTATTTTGGCTGTATTCCCCGAGCTTTACGCCATTATTGCACTTGCTGCTGCTTTTCTTATGGGTTCAGCTGTTGCATAAGAAAGAGTCATTTTAATTGTTGCCGGTCGATACCGATATCTTTCATAGATACCGGATCATCGACCGGTTCAATATGTGTAATTACAGTAACAGGTTCATCGAACATATTTACAATAGTTTCTTCTACTTCATCGGCATAATCATGCCCCTGTTTTACTGTCCATATGCCGGGAACTAAAATATGTAATGTAATAAACTTCCTTTGTCCTGCTGCCCTTGTAAGTAATGAATGATATTCAATTTGGTCTGATTTAAGTGAATCAAGGTAGTTTGTAACTTTTTCCATATCTTCAGCCGGGATAGTAGCATCCATAAGTCCGCTGGCTGAACGGCTTATGAGTTTATACCCGGTGAAGATGATATTAATGGCAACTATAATTGCTATTATCGGGTCAATAATCAACCAACCCGTAAACTTGACTATTATTATACCTGCAATAACACCAACTGAGGTCCATACATCAGTCATCAAATGTCTGCCATCTGCTTCAAGTACTACAGACCTCTTTTCTTTCCCATTTTTGATAAGTATTTGACCCACTACCAGGTTTACCAGAGAGGCCAGAAGTGAAAATAACAATCCGGTATTAATATTTTCCAGAGGTGTTGGCTCAATTATACGTGGTATGGCTGACCAGATAATACTGAAGGCGGCAACTAAAATCAGTGCACCTTCCATGGCACTTGAAAAATATTCAGCCTTGCTATGACCATACATATGACCATCATCTGCCGGACGTTGGGATAATTTAAGCATAACCAGAGCAAATACTGCTGCAAAAAGGTTTACGAAAGACTCCAGTGCATCCGAAAGAAAGCCCATTGAGCCTGTAATGTAATATGCATAAAATTTAAGTAAAATCGTAACTATAGCTGCAGCTATGGATAGATAAATAAATTTCTGTAGTATACTTTGACTATTCTTAGCCATGATCAAGGGCTTTATTATTTTACTTTTAAAACACAAAATTAAACATTTAAAACCATTAAGCTTTTTGTAAACCAATAAATATTCAAAACAGTTTTTCAAACTGGTTAAATCTATGTTCTCAGTCAAATCACGAAAATAGTATAAAGCTCATTATTTTCTGAAATAATCCTTTTTCATTATCTTTGTGTACATAAATAAAACATTGTATCAAATTTCATCAATTTTATCATTATTGAATACATATGATTGATGGAAAATAAACCAAATCATAGTAAAACAATATGTTTGAGAATTTAAGTGACAGGCTAGAGAGGTCGTTTAAGATATTAAAAGGTCAGGGCAAAATCACAGAAATAAACGTTGCTGAAACACTCAAGGAAGTTCGGCGTGCCCTGCTTGATGCTGACGTAAATTATAAGACTGCTAAGGATTTTACTGAGAAAGTAAAAGAAAAAGCATTAGGACAAGATGTGCTTAATGCTGTAAAACCTGAGCAGATGATGGTTAAAATTGTACACGATGAGTTAGCGATACTCATGGGTGGAACAGCGACAGACATCAATATAAAAGGTAATCCTGCTGTAATATTGATGTCCGGTTTGCAAGGATCCGGTAAGACCACTTTCTCAGGTAAGCTTGCCAATATGCTAAAGAGCAAAAGAGGCAAGAGTCCGCTTCTTGTTGCCGGTGACGTGTATCGCCCGGCTGCTATCGAACAGTTGAAGGTATTAGGTGAACAAATAGGTGTTCCGGTATACTCAGAAGAAGACAATAAGAATCCGGTCAAAATTGCTAAAAATGCAATTCAATATGCACGTCAGCACGGGCGTGATCTTGTTATAATAGACACTGCAGGTCGTCTGGCAATTGACCAGCAGATGATGGATGAAATAGAATCAATCAAGAATGCGGTTAATCCTCAGGAGATTCTTTTTGTGGTTGATGCAATGACCGGTCAGGATGCTGTGAATACTGCAAAAGAATTTAATGAGCGACTTAATTTTAATGGCGTTGTACTTACTAAGTTAGATGGTGACACACGCGGTGGTGCTGCACTATCTATACGTTCTGTTGTAGATAAACCAATCAAATTTGTTGGTACAGGTGAAAAGCTCGACGCTATAGATGTATTCCATCCCGAGCGTATGGCTGATCGTATTCTTGGTATGGGAGACGTGGTAACTCTTGTTGAAAAGGCACAGGAACAATACGATGAGGAGGAAGCACGGCGTCTACAGAAGAAGATAGCTAAAAATCAGTTTGACTTCAACGATTTCATTAATCAGATACAGCAGATAAAAAAGATGGGAAATCTGAAAGACCTTGCATCTATGATTCCGGGTGTAGGTAAACAGATCAAAGATCTTGATTTTGATGATGATGCATTTAAAGGCATTGAAGCTATCATACGCTCTATGACACCTCAGGAACGCACTAATCCGGAGATACTTAACGGAAGTCGTCGTGCCCGTATCGCCAAAGGAAGCGGCACAGATGTACAGGAGGTTAACAGATTAATTAAACAGTTTGATGAAACTCGCAAAATGATGCGTAAGATGACTTCCGGTGGTGGAAAGCAGGTAATGAGAAATATGAGAAGAAGATAACCCATATACTTTGAAATATGAATTTGATTGACGGGAAAGCTGTTTCAGCTCAGATAAAGAGTGAAATTGCAGATGAGGTAAAACAGATTAAAGCTGCCGGTGGCAAAACACCTCATCTTGCAGCAGTTTTAGTGGGTCACGATGGGGGCAGTGAAACTTATGTTGCAAACAAGGTGAAAGCGTGTGAACAGGTTGGATTTAAATCTACTCTTATCAGATACGAAACTGATGTGACTGAAGAGGAACTGCTAGCTTGCGTTGATCGACTGAACAAAGATG
>JAQUIZ010000025.1:0-8324 GCA_028683355.1 Fermentimonas sp. | reverse complement strand
GAAACTTATGTTGCAAACAAGGTGAAAGCGTGTGAACAGGTTGGATTTAAATCTACTCTTATCAGATACGAAACTGATGTGACTGAAGAGGAACTGCTAGCTTGCGTTGATCGACTGAACAAAGATGCTGATATCGACGGATTCATCGTACAGTTGCCCCTACCCGATCATATTTCAGAGATCAAAGTTACAGAAGCAATTGACTACCGCAAAGATGTTGATGGTTTTCATCCGGTAAATGTTGGTCGTATGTCTCTTGGAATGCCTTGCTTTCTATCTGCTACTCCATCAGGAATATTAGAACTTCTTAAAAGATATAATATCGAAACAAAAGGAAAGCATTGTGTGGTATTAGGAAGAAGTAATATTGTAGGCAAACCTGTTTCCATGTTAATGCTTCAAAAGTCATACCCTGGTGATTGTACAGTAACCATATGTCACAGCAGAACCAATAATATTAAAGAGATCTGTCTTGAGGCAGATATAATTATAGCTGCACTTGGTGTTCCTGAATTTCTCACGGGTGATATGGTAAAAGAGGGAGCAGTTGTTATAGATGTGGGTACAACAAGGGTGCCGAGTGATAAAACAAAATCAGGATTTAAACTTAAAGGAGATGTTAAGTTTGATGAAGTAGCACCAAAGTGCTCTTATATTACTCCTGTACCCGGTGGAGTTGGTCCTATGACAATAGTTTCATTATTAAAAAACACTCTATTGGCAGGTAAGAAGGAAATATACCCCTCTATTATATAAATACTCCCAAAAATTTTAGAAAACGATAACAATAGTGGCGTATAAAATAATATTAATTTGTTCTGCAGATTCTGTGTGTAAATCAACGTTTTTCAGCTTTAATCAGCAATACACCTATTAATGTCCAGAACAGCTCTCTTATCCTTTTACAGAGACTTACGAAAACACCATAAGCAACTGGTATAGAAAGTATGCCATAAATTATAACAAAGCCTCCTTCGCGTGCCCCCATCTGCATGGGCATAAAGAAAAACAGATTTGAAATAAGCGATTGTATTGATTCAACAAGTACACTCTGAACAATAGTGACAGGTACTTTGATTGCCATCATCATAAGAATGATCTCAAAACATATCAGAAAACGCGATAAAAGCTCTATAGATAAAGATGCTATAAAATCTTTTTTCCTGTTCTTGTACAGATTGGCTATAAGAATATCCATCTGATCGATTTTCTCCTGATTCTTTTCTTTGTATGTTCTGATTCTTTTTCCGACAAAAGGGAGTCTGCTTGATATTATTAATGCCCTGTTAACACCTCCTTTTGTATAGATTCTGTAAGCCCAGAGAAGAAGTAAAAACGCGGTCCCTCCAGAGATTATTAAACCTATCTCTACTGAATCGGAAATTACCGGAACCAGGAAAAACAACATAGGTATTGTAATCACCCAGAATAAAAAATGAGAAACGAAATGCATCATCGTGGTTAACAAAACGGTTGATGTAGCTTTCTGTATACCCAGCTGCTCCTTAAGTTCTATTATTTTATATGGCTCACCACCCATCAACCCGAATGGAGTGATATAATTGATCGCAAAACCGCTTATGGTAAGCTTGAATAGTCTGAGGAAACTAATATTCTCAGACTCTGGGCTACCGTCACGCAGAATTATGTAAAATGTTATTGTATTTAAAAGGTATATTACTACCCACATAAGGAAGATAGGTACAAACCACCAGCCGGTCTGTTTTATCTCGAGCCAGATGTTTTCTAATCCGATTTTATAAATCATTATTCCAAGTGTAAATGCACCAAGAATAAAGAAAACATTCTTAGCTATTCTCGCTTTATTTGCCATAAGAACAGGAGAGTTGCAAGTATGCTTATTATTATTTTCTAAAAGGAGGTTTAACTACAAATGCTTTTAAATTTCTGTTACGCACCTTTATAAATATTTCATTTCCTGCTTTTGCAAATTCAGGCTTTACGTAACCCATTCCTATGCCTTTTTTTAACATGGGTGACATAGTGCCTGATGTTACATTCCCGATAACATCACCTGAAACACTAACAATTTCGTAGCCTTGTCGTGGAATACCTTTATCAATTAATTCAAAGCAACACAATTTACGTGAAACACCTTCAGACTTTTCTTTTTCTAATACATCTCTGCCAATGAATGGCTTATTATCAGTAAATTTAGTAATCCATCCAAGACCTGCCTGCAAGGGAGTAGTTGTATCATCCAGGTCGTTACCATAAAGACAATATCCCATCTCCAGACGTAATGTGTCACGTGCTCCAAGTCCGATAGGCTTAATTCCATACTCTTCTCCTGCCTCGAATACAGCATTCCATATTTTCATGCCATCTTCCGGATAGAAATAGAGTTCAAAACCACCGGCACCGGTATAACCGGTATTTGATATGATAACTTTTTCTACTCCGGCAAATTTTGATGTTGAAAATCCATAGAACGGAATAGCAGAAAGGTCTGTATCTGTCAATTTCTGCAAAGTAGCTAACGCATTTGGACCCTGCACTGCGAGTTGTGCAGTATGTGATGAGGCATTCTCAAGCTCAGCACCCATTGTGTTCCATTTATTACACCACTTCCAGTCTTTTTCGATATTGGCAGCATTAACAACCATAAGATATTTTTCAGGTTCATAATAATAGACTATAAAATCATCAACTATACCTCCGTTTTCATTTACAAAACAGGTATACTGCGCTTTACCAAGCTGAAGATTTGTAATATCGTTACTGGTCACTTTCTGTAAAAACTCGACTGCTTTGGGACCTTTTACCCAAAACTCACCCATGTGAGAAACATCAAACACTCCCACAGAATTTACTACAGTTTGATGTTCATCAATAATACCTGAATATTCAATTGGCATATTATAGCCAGCAAACTCATGCATTTTAGCTCCAAGACTTATATGAGTATCTGTAAAAGGTGTATGTTTCATTTTATTGTTGTTTTGATGTTCTATTAATATAAATTGTAATCACGAATTAATGATTCCTTGCTACCAACTCAGCTATTTTCACTATAACCTTAGATGCTTTCTCTAATGATGGAACGGGCAGAAACTCATATTTACCATGAAAATTCATTCCACCTGCAAAAATATTTGGACATGGCAAGCCCATAAATGAGAGTTTAGAACCGTCTGTGCCTCCGCGTATTGGTTTTACTTTAGGTTCAATACCTAGTTCCTGCATAGCACGATAAGCATAATCAACTATGTGCATAACAGGCTCAACCTTCTCTCTCATATTATAATACTGATCCTTTAGAGTTAATTTAAGTCTGTTATCATATTGTTTGTTAAGCAAATCGACAGAACTCATCAAAATCTTTTTGCGATCTTCAAACTTTTCTCTGTCATGATCACGAATAATAAATGACAAATTTGCTTCTTCAACTGATCCGTTCATTGAAATGAGATGGTAAAAGCCTTCGTATCCTTCTGTATATTCAGGACGTTGTTCTTTTGGCAGCAGAGATATCAGCTCATTTGCTATATGCATAGCATTTATCATCTTATCCTTAGCGTAACCGGGATGTACATTTCGTCCCTGTATTTCAATCTTAGCGGAAGCAGCATTAAAATTTTCGTACTCTAATTCACCTACCTCACTGCCATCCATTGTATAAGCCCAGTCTGCACCAAACTTCTCTACATCAAATTTATCAGCACCACGTCCTATTTCTTCATCTGGGGTAAAACCAATCCTGATCTTTCCATGTTCAATTTCCGGATGATCTATCAGGTACTGCATTGCACTCATTATTTCAGCTATACCTGCCTTATCATCAGCGCCTAATAATGTTGTGCCATCCGTTACAATTATATCTTCACCTTTGTGATAAAGTAATTCAGGAAAATCTTCAGGTGACAGAATTACGTTATTGGTTTCATTCAAAACAATATCCTTACCGTCATAGTTTTTAACTATGCGAGGATTTACGTTGTTACCACTCATATCCGGACTGGTATCGAAATGAGAAATAAAACCAATCACAGGTACTTTTTTAGAAGTATTTGAAGGCAAAGTAGCCATTAAGTAACAGTTATTATCGAGACTAACATCAACAAGCCCCATTTCTAAAGCCTCTTTCTCTACCTCTTTTGCGAGATTAAATTGCTTTTGAGTGCTTGGTGTCTGAGTACTGTTTTCATCAGATTGAGTATCTATACGGGCATATTTAATAAACCTATCTACTATTGTCATTATTTTTCTTTTTGATTGTAATGAATTTTTCAAAGTTAAAGTTATATTAGCTTTGCAAAGATAAAAAATTGACCTGAATAGTAAAAATCAATTCACTCTTTTGTTTCTGCAAAAAAATGTCTTATCTTTGCAGTTGGGTAAGTCCTATACGGCCAGCTCCCGATGAATCCCCCAGGTCTTGACCGAAGCAAGGGTATTTGGTTGTAGCGGCGCGATATAGTAAGCTTACCCTCTTTTTTTTTATATCTAGAAGTATTTTAATACAACTAATCTGCTAAATTAATTTGTAATACCTATATATACTAGTCTAAAACCTACTTAGTTCATTAGTATCTACTAAATTTACCAAGTAACAAAAAAATAGAAATCCCCCTTCTACGTTCAATACGAAGAAGGGGGATTATTTTTATTATACGATTAAGCTCCTATTATATTTTAGGCTATTTTCGGCAGTAATTTTGCATCTACTGAATATTTACCTGCACCAATTAATATAGAACCGGTGAATACAATTAAAAGCTCCATTGCATGACCGAAAGAGGAGAAACTATCACCCATAGATAGATGAGTAATCAATGCCACAGCCATTGTTCCTGCTAACATTATTGCAGCCGGTCTG
This sequence comes from Fermentimonas sp., assembly GCA_028683355.1. GTDB lineage: Bacteria > Bacteroidota > Bacteroidia > Bacteroidales > Dysgonomonadaceae > Proteiniphilum. Next base: position 3,484 of record JAQUIZ010000025.1, on the reverse strand, counting down.
AACAAGAATCCTAAAGCGAAAAGTAATCCACCCACCATCTCAGAAGATGCTGCTAAAAAACCCCAGAAAGTATGTCCTGAATCAATTCCGAAATTAGACATTGTACTTCCTACCATTGCCCAAGTATCTGGTCCTCCCATTATTTTAGGGAGTCCGTGAAAAAAGATTGATATACCTATACCAACTCTTAATATTAACCATCCAATATTTAGTAAATTATTTTTTTTGTCCATCTTTTTTAAATTGTTTATTTTATCTCATGAATTTATATGTGAATCATTAATCGATGTGCAATAAAACACTAAGTTCTATGAATTGTTTATCTTTGTATTATAAATAATATTGATATGTCAACATTTGCCCCATTCGCAAAGCCACTTTATGTAATGCTTAAACCTGTAGGCTCAAAGTGTAATCTGGACTGTGATTATTGCTATTATCTGGAGAAAGAAAATCTTTATAAAAAGAAGAATCAGGTAATGAGCGAAGAACTCCTCGAAAGGTTTATAAAACAATACATCGACTCTCAAACTATGCCAGATATTATGTTTACATGGCATGGAGGTGAAACACTTATGCGTCCTCTTTCATTTTATAAAAAAGCAGTAGAGCTGCAGAAAAAATATGCCAATGGGAGGAACATAGATAACTCAATTCAGACAAACGGAACACTTCTTAATGATGAATGGTGCAAGTTCTTCAAAGAAAATAATTTCTTAGTTGGTATATCTATTGATGGACCACAAGATTTTCATGATGAATACAGGCGCGATAAAATGGGACGTCCATCATTTCATCGGGTAATGAAGGGAATTGAGTTACTAAAAAAGCATGAAGTAGAGTTTAACTGCATGGCAGTAGTCAATGATTACAATGTGGACTATCCCCTTGAATTCTACCGATTTTTCAAGGATATAGGGTGTCAATATATTCAATTTACACCTATTGTAGAACGACTAAGGAAAAAAGATCATGCTGATAATATTTCTCTTTTAAAACTTGCTACTGCAAAAGAAGGTGACCATGAAGCTGATCTTGCACCTTATACTGTTCCTGCAGATAAATGGGGTGACTTTCTCTGTACTATTTTCGATGAGTGGGTAAAAGAAGATGTAGGTAAAATTTTTATACAGATATTTGATTCTACATTAGCTAACTGGGTAGGAGAAAATCCCAGTGTATGTACAATGGCAAAGACATGTGGACATGCCAGTGTAATGGAGTTCAATGGAGATGTATATTCATGTGATCATTTTGTATTTCCAGAATATCGTTTAGGAAATATTTATAATGAAACACTTACTTCAATGATGTATTCTGATGAGCAACAAACATTTGGAAATGATAAGTTCGATAAGTTACCACAACAATGTCGTGAATGTGATGTTCTTTTCGCCTGTTACGGAGAGTGCCCAAAAAACAGATTTATTAAGGATAGGTATGGTAATACAGGATTAAACTATTTGTGTAAAGGATATTATAAGTTCTTCAAACATGTAATGCCTTATATGGATTTCATGAAAAAAGAATTGCTTACACAACGTCCACCGGCAAATATTATGAAATGGGTTAAAGAAGGTAATCCAAAATAGTTGATCAGGATGAGATCACCTTTAGAAAATAGAGTAATATATTACAAAAAAACCGGATCCTATAGTGACCCGGTTTTTTTGTATTATAGATTTTGAATCAGTCTTAATTCTCGCCTTTACGGGCAGAATAGCTTATCTTTAAAGCATAAGCTTGTCTTAATGCCTGCTTAACTTCAGTGATATACTGCATACGAGTATTATCATCTGCTTTAATTGAAACAGTCATTAAAGGCTGATCAGCTTCGTTCATACTTGCCTTTTCCTGTGCAATGTAGTTCTGTATATCTGTTACCTGAGCAAATCTGTCATTCAACTGCATTTGTGTACCGGAACCTAGTCTTGCATCTAGTGGAGGCCCTATATTTATATAAGTCACCAAAGATTTCTTTTCTAGTTTCTGTACTTCTGATGCAGTAGGAAGTTTCATTCTCACCATAAGAGTCTCAGAACGTAAAGTTGTAGTTATAATAAAGAAAAAGAGAACGGCAAATACGATATCCGGCATTGATGAAGTATTCATCGCAGGCACCTCTTTTTTTCCACTTTTATTAAATTTTCCCATAACTATTGTTCTCCTCCATAATTTTTAGGTTCAGCTTCAGAGATACGTTGAGGATAGAGATCATCAATCTGTCCTTTTTGATCTACAGTTAGTTCTTCATACGAAGTACCAAAATATCTTCTGGCTCCTTCGTTTCGTAGCTCATTATAAGCTCTAACAACCTCATTTTGAACAGCTATATATGCACTGTACCTCGTAGTAGCGTCATTCTGTATTGATATTACGTGATTTGTGGTAACCGGCACAGTACCTATTGGAGGTCCGAAATCCTCTTCAATCAACTGTGGTAAGTCCGGACTGTTTGAAGTATTCAATACAAATTCCTTAACCACATCTTTCATTGCAAGATTTCCTGAACCGCCTTGTAATTCACTCTCGTCTGCATACATTACAGTTCCCTGCTGATCCTGGACCAATATTTCATTCCTTGAATTCACCAGTACAACTAACAAGTTTCTACGCTGAACATCAACTGAAGACTGTTCTTGTTCATTTTGTGGTGGTGGTGGTAAACGTCGAGCCAATCCTGAATCGACATCCATACTTGACACCATCAAAAAGTAACAAAGTAACAGAAACGAAACGTCAGCCATAGAACTGGCATTTAGCGCCGGAACTTTTCTTTCTGATTTTGGCATATTTAAACCTTTTTTTTACTGATTCCCAAAGAGAATCTGCTTTTATAACTTTAAAAAACTACTTCTTCCTGGTTACTAAAGGCATGATAAAAATCGCCAATATAGTAATAACCAGCATGAAATACATCGAATAAAGCCACATATCAGTCATTTTTAGTACTGTTGGCACATTGTCTGTCCCTTCATAACCGGGGATTGAAAGTAATGTACCATCACCAATAATATAAGAAACGACAAATAATGCAGCAAGTGCCAAAATTGCGTAAAGACCACTCAATGCCTTTTTGGGATTTTCCTTTAATCCTCTGGCAAAGTCAACTATTGCAAAAGCAATAAGCACTACTACGGTAATAACCAGAAGTGCATACATCCAGTACAAAAGAATATCTGTAAAAGCAGGCTGTGCCATATCAGCACCTATCTTCTCATGTTCCGGCACTTGTCCGCCAAAGAAGAAAAGCCCCAATACAATAAGCGAAACGATTATTGTTGTAATCAGGGTTAGTCTGGATGTTCTGTGTATTTTAGTTACAGCCATTTTATTACAAATTTTTGTATTTAACGTTATATTTTATAACCTGATCAAGGAATGTGATTGAGGCATCTTCCATTTTATTAAGTATACCTTCCATTTTAGATAGGATATAGTTGTAAATAATCTGTAGGATAATAGCAACGATCAAACCACCTAC
>JAQUIZ010000136.1 GCA_028683355.1 Fermentimonas sp. | reverse complement strand
CGGGTGAAACAAAAGAGATTGAACTGACTGTCAACTCTGATGCTTTTGAGTTTTATGACGAACGTACCGACGGGCTGATTCTTAAAGCCGGCAGCTACACGCTGATGTATGGCGGCACTTCTGCAGAGGGAGGTTTGAAAAGCGTGAATATAGTGGTAGAAATAAATTAAAACTATTGAAACATACCGGTTTGTTATTTCTCAGGATGATTTTTTTCCATACCTTTGCGTAACAAATATTTGTATGGACTTTTTAAATTATTCCGCATAAAGTGGATCTGATGTATGAACAGAGTGCAAAGTGTGCTATACCCGTATGTATCGGTGGATTGTGTAGTATTTGGTTTTGACGGTGAAAGACTTAAGGTATTGCTGATTGAGCGGAATATGAATAACTCAAGTGAGGGGTTAAGTGACAAAAAACTGCCCGGCAGCATCATTTATGAAAATGAAGATCTGAATACTGCCGCAGTACGTGTACTTCATGAACTTACAGGATTAAAGAACATATATCTCAGTCAGTTCCACAGCTTTGGCAATCCCGAAAGATCGAATAATCCAAGAGACAAACAGTGGCTTGAGAGGACTACAAAGCTGAAGATTGGCCGGCTTGTAACTGTGGGTTATGTTGCCTTGATAAAGATCAGCAGGAAGATAATTTTTGAATCGGAGAGCACTACTGCCAGATGGTATGATATCAAGTCGTTGAATACATTTCAGCTTGCTTTTGACCATAATAAGGTAGCTCTGGAAGCACTCAACTATATTCGCAATAAGGTGAAATATGAGACCTACACCCTTTTTGAGCTGCTTCCACAGAAATTTACCATGACACAACTTCGTAACCTGTATGATATTATCCTGGAGACTAAATCGGATGTACGCAATTTCCAGAAGAAGATGCTGCAGGTAGAGGGACTGGAACAGCTGGATGAGTTTCAGAAGGATGTACCTTACCGGGCACCACGACTTTACCGTTACAATAAAAGAAAAGGAGCTGCTCCCAGTAAATAGAAGCAACCTTAGAGTAAAACTTAAACTTTCTAATCGTTAAGTTGATTTAAAATTTAACAATTAACAGAGACCTAATATCATGAAAACATCAACTTATATCTAATATATTGTACATCATACAATTTATTAGATATGGTACACCTTACAATATCTATACCCCTGATTTTTTATGTTTTATAACATGTGAATATATTTGTCGCTATTTATTTTGTATCTTATTTTTGTACTTACAGATATTTTACATATTTTTATAAAATTGAATTAATGATGGTATTGTTAACAACACCTAAAACCTCGGGTTATGCAGACATTGATTATTTTCGACATAATTGATAAAATTAACTAAAAGAACATGTAATAAAATCTAAACCGATAAAGCAATGACCAGACATTATTTACAATTAACTAACTATCTATTAATCTAAACAAATGAGAGAATGAAAAGAAAAACAATGTATTTATTTAAAGGAATATGTATAGTATTACTAAGTACATTTTCCTTGCTTGTTTCTGCTCAAACAGGTACTGTAAGAGGGACTGTTGTTGATACAGATGGAGAGCCGCTGATTGGTGTTACCGTGCAGGTGCAGGGAACTACGACAGGAACTGTTACTGATATAGATGGAAATTTCACACTAATGGATGTACCGGCAAATGCCACACTTGAGATTTCTTATGTGGGTATGCACAGCCAGACTGTAGCATTAGAAGGCAGAAGGACTATTCAGGTTATTCTGGTGGAAGACACAGAACAATTGGATGAAATTGTTGTCGTAGGCTATGGCACTATGAGGAGAGAGGCAGTTACCGGTTCAGTCTCATCTATTCAGGCAGATGATATCAGACAAATATCCACCGGTAATTTAACCGCTGCCCTGCAAGGACGCCTGCCGGGAGTACAGATGCAGCAATCCAGCTCCAAGCCGGGTGCAGACATGCAGATACGTATCCGTTGAACCAGATCATTGAATGCTGACAATAATCCTCTGATAGTTTTGGATGGTATTCCATTTGCAGGAACAATTTCAGACATCAACCCCAACGATATCAGGAGTATCGACGTACTGAAAGACGCCTCATCTACAGCTATCTATGGATCAAGAGGAGCTAACGGTGTTATAATGATTACCACTTTTAAAGGAGTAGCAGGTCAGAAAGCAACAGTTAACTATAACGCTTTTTATGGTGCCAAAACACTTTATAACCGTTATCCGATGATGACCGGTGACGAATTGTACCAGATGCGTAATGTTGCAGGAATATATAAAGAAGACCTGGGCGGCGGAAACAGTCGTCCCACTATGGGTGCTGATGAAGCAGAGGGTGTAAATACCGACTGGCAGGACTTAATGTTTGATACAGGAATGATAATGAGTCATGATGTTGGCGTATCAGGAGGAACTGCACAGGAAGTTATAATTTTGAAGCAGGCTACTACCAGGATACATCGTTGCTTCCCGGACAGGAATACCGTCGTATCAATTTGCGAGCCAATATTGATCAGGCAGTAGGAGATTATTTCCGTTTCGGTCTTACAACAAACAACAACTATAACACTAACGATGGACAGAATATTGGCATGTACAGTACTCTGGCAACCTCTCCACTAATAAATCCATATAATGAAGATGGTACACTCAAGCGTACAGTGAAATCAATTGATGATGAAACATGGACAATGACACGTGAAAGAATGGAAGGTTTGGGAGACAGTTATGCTGATAATCAACGAGGTTATGGATCATACAACTCTCTTTATGCAGATATTAAGATGCCCGGAGTTGAAGGTCTGAGTTATCGGATAAATTTAGGACTTAACCTCAGAGGAATGAACAGAGGAAGATATCAGGGAACAGGTGTATTTAGTAATGCCCGTGATGCAGCATCTACCGGTTCGCTCGAGAAATCACTGACATACCAGTGGGTGGTTGAAAATGTTGTCACCTATGATAAATATTTCGATAAGCATCATATAAATTTAACAGGTTTATACTCTGAAGAGCAAACACACTATGATCGTTCATTAGTAAGTGCTTTAAAGATTCCATCTGACCATTTTCAATACTGGAACCTTGGACAAGCATCAAAAGCTGATGTAACCGTTAACCCCAATGATCAGCGCTTTGAAGAGTCAGGTCTGAAATCCTGGATGGGACGCATAATGTATGATTACGACAATAAATACATGCTCTCTTTAGCAATGCGTTCAGACGGATCTTCCAGGCTTTCTCCGGGTTATAAGTGGCATACTTATCCTGCAGTTTCCGCAGGCTGGAATTTGCACAGAGAAGCGTTTATGGAAGATGTGGACTGGGTGAATAATTTAAAAGTCCGCTTAGGCTGGGGACAAACATCAAATCAGTCTGTAGACCCTTATGCTACTTTGGGACTATTATCAGTTCGTCCATATAATTTCGGAACAGCAACAACCATAGGAGCTTATGTTTCGAGTGTACCTAATGCCGGTCTGGGATGGGAATATTCAAGAACATCCAACGTGGGAGTTGATTTTTCTATCTGGAACCAAAGGTTAACCGGATCAATTGACTATTACCAGGTTGATACCAACGACCTTCTAATGCGTGTTAACCTTCCCTCCACATCAGGAGTAGCGAGTTATTGGGCAAATATTGGTAAATCTCAAAACAGGGGTTTAGAAGTTGCTCTTAACGGGGTTATTATTGATAATCGTGATGGCTTGAGCTGGGAAGCAGGATTAAACTTCTACTCTAACAAGAATAAAATTGTAGAGCTGGCATCAGGTCAGGACAGAGATGAAGCAAATGCATGGTTCGTGGGACATCCTATAAATTCAATTTTTGATTATGAGAAGATTGGCTTATGGCAGGAAGGTGATCCTCATCTTGATAAATTAGAGCCGGGAGGCAACGTGGGTATGATTAAGGTTAAATATACCGGTGACTACGAGAATGATGTACCGGTCAGACAGATAGGTGCTGCTGACAGACAGGTTATAAGCGCAGATCCTGATTGGCTGGGAGGATTTAACACCCGTGTAGCATATAATAATTGGGACCTCAATGTTATCGGCACTTATCAGCACGGAGGAATTCTTGTGAGTACACTACATGCTTCAAACGGTTATCTGAATTTGCTTTCAGGACGCAGAGGCAATGTTAAAGTTGATTACTGGACACCGGAAAACACAGACGCCAAGTATCCAAAGCCCGGCGGTATTAAGAGTGGTGATAATCCAAAATATGGAAGTACTTTAGGCTACTTTGATGCTTCATATTTTAAAGTAGGACAGATAATGTTGGGTTACAACTTCGACAGGAAAACAGAATGGATAAACAGAGCAGGAATTGATGGCTTGAGATTATATTTCAGTGTTCAAAATGCTTTTGTTCTCTTTTCACCGTTTAACAAAGAGTCAGGCATGGATCCTGTAACCAACTCTTATGGCAATGAAAATGTTGCAACACAAGGCGGATCTTACAACACAAGTACTATGCTGATAGTTGCAACTAACAGTCCACAAACCAGGAACTTTGTTTTCGGATTAAATCTTACTTTCTAAATAATTTCAATATTTACTAACTTTGATATATACTGAAATGCAAAAAATAAAAATAATTATAACAGTAGCAACAATCGTGTTAATTTCATATTTAACCGGTTGCTCAAACGATATCCTTGATGAGAAGCCGAGAAGTATTTATGAACCCGGTTTTTTCAAGACAGAGCAAGGTATACAATATGGTTTGACCTCTTTATATTCACACACCCGCTATTTTTTGGGACAATACTATTATGCAGCACAGCAGAATGGTACTGATGAATATACTTATGCACAAAGTGCCGACAATAACTTTAAAGATACAGATATGTCGGGTGTTGGTTCTCTGAATCCATCCAGCAGTCGCTCGGACGCACTTTGGGGTGCTGTTTACAGCAATATTAACACGGCAAGTGGAATAATTGAGAATGCTGCAGAAGTAGGATTGTCTGAAGCTCTGATTTCTGAAGCTCGATTCTGGAGAGCATTTGATTACTTCATGCTTGTTAAAACGTTTGGTGGCGTTCCACTGGATCTGGGTTCAGGTGAGCTTAAATTCAACACCTCACCCTCCAGGGTATCAATACGCAACACAGTTCCTGATGTTTACACAAAGGCTATTTTCCCGGATTTGAAAACAGCAATTGCTGAGCTTCCTGAGACCGGACGTGTAACAGGTGGCGTCACAAAAACAGCTGCCAGACTTTTCTTGTCAAAAGCATATCTTACATATGCATGGTGGCTTGAAAATCCTGGTAATATTCCCACTTATCCGGAGACAGCACGCACTGATCCAGACGGACATAATGCCGCATGGTATTACCAAGCAGCTTATGACATTGCTATGGAAGGGATTAATAATCCCGGTCCATTCCGCCTGTTGGATTACTACTATGATGTACACCTCGGCAGCAATGATCGTAATAAAGAGATTGTTCTGTACTCTGACCATATTCAGGATGAGTATTATAACCAGGCCAGTCTTTCGTATTCAGGAGGCGGTGCTCCCGAGAACTATGCTGTGTGGTATGTAACATCCAACTATCCAAACGTTAGAAGTTCAGCTAACGGTACAGACTATAACGTTTCTTCAGTTCAGCGGGAGGCCATTCAATGGGGCGGTCGTCCATGGACACGTATGGCTCCTACTATTGAAGAATATACAGAGACTTTTGCTGACAAAACAAACGACAGCCGTTTTGATGGCACCTTCGCAACTGTTTTTTATGGGAACTGGGCCAAAGCAGGCAGGACAGAAGAGTTCCTTTTTAATGCAAATGGTCTGAAGGTAAAAAATGGTGATCCAGTATTAACATTTTTGGATGAAGAGCCGGAAACAGCTGTTACTTATGAAATCGGTGCAGGAAAAAGTAATGTAGGTGCAGGAACATTACCAGGCAGGGCAGACTGGGTTATTCCTCCAAGTGGTATTAGCCGCATTTATTACCCCGGACTTTGGAAAATGGGAACCTACAGAACTGATAATGGAACAGGATTAGGGCAACCTAATGGTGCAATTACCCGGCCTTGGAATATTGCAAAGTTTTCAGAGTTTTATTTGATTGCAGCAGAGGCAGCAGTGAAAGGTGCAACAGGCACTAAGTCAGCCCGTGAACTTGTAAACGTACTGCGTGAACGTGCAGGTAAATGGCGCTGGAAAAACAATGGCAACTATTTAAAAGTTGAGGACAACAGTGCGGCGATGGTTGCTGCTACACCATCTGTAATTGATATAGACTATATACTGGAAGAGCGCAGTAGAGAATTTTTTGGTGAAGGTTATCGCTGGGATGATCTTGTACGCACACAAAAATGGGCTGAAGCAGCCTCTTCATATACCATTTGCGGAAGTGGTACCGGAGATCATATACAAGTTGTTTATAAACGAACAATTGAACCTTACCATTATCTGCGACCTATCCCACAAGGTCAGATTGACGGGTTAACAATGAGTGATGAAGAAAAAGAAGCATATCAAAATCCGGGATATTAATTTTCCTTATTTTTAGTAATAGCCGGAGTTTTTCACTCCGGCTATTTTAATAAACACTATCTTATTGTACTATTTACAGTAATAAACTATTGGTATTTAATACAATATCTATATAGCTGATTTTACATGTTTTATAACATTGTCATTTTCTTTTGTCTTCTATATATTTAATTGTATTTTTACAAAATATTTACTCAATACAGAATTAATTACTTATTCAGTTTTTGAATGAATCAAGAATAAATGAGAGTAACTCATTATCATGATAAAAGCAAATAATATTAGTAATAGTTATATAATGGAATCAAATTCAATTAGAAAAGGTGAATCGAGGGGATTTTACAAACTCTCATGGACTCAGCGAATTGGATTTGGGTCAGGCGATTTGGCTCAGAACCTTATCTACCAGACGGTTTCGATGTACCTTCTAATCTTTTACACCAACGTTTTCGGACTACCCGCAGCCACTGCAGCGGTCATGTTTC
>JAQUIZ010000135.1 GCA_028683355.1 Fermentimonas sp. | reverse complement strand
GTCTCTTTGTGAACTTTAATTACCTCCTCAAGCAACTGTGGAATTCCTTCACCCCGTTTACCGACAGTGGGCACAATAGGGATATTTATCAGTTTTGAAAATGTATGATGATCAAACTTTCTGCCACTTGTTTCAAGTTCGTCATACATATTAAGAGCGATAACCATTGGCACTTCCAGATCCAGCAGTTCCGTTGTCAGATAAAGATTTCTTTCTAAAGCTGAAGCTGACACTACATTTACTATAACATCCGGTTTCTCGTCTAAAATGTAATTGCGTGCATAAAGCTCTTCGGGTGAGTATGAAGAGAGCGAATAAGTACCCGGCAGGTCCACCAGTGTGAAGTTGTACCCGTTGTGTTTAAGATATCCCTCTTTTGCATCTATAGTTACACCGCTGTAATTTCCCACATGCTCGTGAGCACCCGATGCCAGGTTGAAGATTGAAGTTTTACCTGAATTAGGATTACCCATCAGGGCAACTTTAATGTTTTTCTCCTTTATCTTTTTTGAGTTGCTGTTACGGAATTTAGCCCCGGCATTTAGTGTTTTTACTAATTCATGGTCGTGGTTTCTGTATCTTACGCCATTGCGTGTATAGACGTTTGTCAGCAGTCCTGACACTGAGTTGTCAGGTGTAAGAAAATCAACAGGTTCAGAATCCCATTTTTCGTAATGACCGTTTTCGGAGTATCCATATTCGGAATATCCGTTTTGTGTAGCCTCTACTTTAATCATGGCGATTTCTATCATTACAGCCTCACTGCGGCGTAATGAAACCTCGTACTCCATGATTCCGTATTTAATCGGATCTTTTAGCGGGGCGTTGAGAATTGATTTGACCTCTTCACCGCGTACAAATCCCATCTCCAGGATTCGCTTCCTGAATGCACCGCTACCATTTACTTTTTTGATATATGCTGTTTGCCCTGTTTGCAGTTCTGACAGTCGCATCTGAAACTCTCTAAATAATTTTTGCAAAGATACGTCTATTTATCCTATTATTTATAATCAGTATAAATAATGTAAGTATATTTAGTTTTTTTACAGAAACTATTAACATACGGATTTGTTTAAATTCAGAAGAACTTAAAAGTAAATTTTATGGAGTACAGAATCGAAAAAGACACACTGGGTGAGATGAAAGTCCCTGCCGATAAGCTATGGGGCGCTCAGACAGAGAGATCTCGCAATAATTTCAAGATAGGTAATCCTGCATCAATGCCAATTGAATTGATTTATGGATTTGCATACCTTAAGAAAGGAGCAGCATACGCTAATCATGAGCTGGGCGCTCTGACTGTTGAAAAGCGCAATCTTATATCAAAGGTTTGTGATGAGATACTTGAGGGCAAATATGATGATCAGTTCCCTTTAGTAATATGGCAGACAGGGTCAGGCACTCAAAGCAATATGAATGTAAACGAGGTGATTGCAAATCGTGCACACCAGCTTGCAGGAAAAAAAATAGGCGAGGGAGAAATAACATTGCAACCAAATGATGATGTCAACAAGTCACAATCATCCAACGACACATTCCCTACCGGAATGCATATTGCCTGTTATAAAAAGGTAGTAGAAGTTACTCTCCCGGGATTACGTCAGCTCCATAATTCTCTGGAAAAGAAATCAAAAGAGATGACTGATGTGGTGAAAATAGGGCGTACTCACCTTATGGATGCCACACCTCTTACACTCGGACAAGAATTTAGTGGTTATGTCTCTCAGCTTGAGCATGGAATCAAGGCAATTGAGAACACATTGCCCCACCTGGCAGAGCTGGCTTTAGGGGGGACGGCTGTGGGTACGGGACTCAATACACCTAAGGGTTATGATGTTACTGTAGCAAGATATATTGCTGAATTCACGGGACTTCCATTTGTTACCGCTCCAAATAAATTTGAGGCACTTGCAGCTCATGATGCAATAGTGGAAACACACGGTGCTTTGAAACAGGTTGCAGTATCGCTTAATAAAATAGCAAATGATATACGTTTACTTGCATCAGGGCCAAGAAGCGGAATAGGTGAGATTTCTATACCTGCAAACGAGCCGGGGTCGTCAATCATGCCGGGTAAGGTTAATCCTACTCAGGCTGAAGCTCTAACTATGGTTTGCTCTCAAGTTATAGGCAATGATGTGGCAATCACGGTTGGCGGTATGCAGGGCCATTTTGAACTTAACGTGTTTAAGCCGGTGATGGCTGCCAACTTCCTGCAAAGTGCTCAGCTGTTAGGTGATGCTGCTGTATCTTTTGATATTCATTGTGTTCAGGGAATAGAGCCAAATAGAACCAGAATAGAAGAGCTGCTAAATAATTCACTTATGCTGGTTACTGCACTTAATACCAAAATAGGGTATTATAAAGCTGCCGAGATTGCAAATGCTGCTCACCAAAATGGAACTACACTTAAAGAGGAGGCCATAAGACTGGGGTATGTGACAGCTGAAGAATTTGATGAATGGGTGCGTCCGGAGGATATGATTGGCCCACTTTGATAGTGTTAGGTTAACAGTTATTATAAACGGTGTCGTTTCACGATGCCGTTTTTTCTTTGTATTTTTGTATGCTTAGTTATCGATAGACCAAATAATTAACAATAAAATAAAATAAAATTAAAAGTTTATGGCTACAAAACCATTTATTTATCAGGAACCTTTCCCTATGTCGGAAGATAAAACTGAATATTATCTGCTCACCAAGGATCATGTTTCTGTTTCAGAGTTTGAAGGAAAAGAGATTCTTAAAGTATCAGCTGAGGGATTAACACTTATGGCTCAGACTGCATTTCGTGATGTAGAGTTTTTGCTGCGTCCTGAGCATCAGGAGCAGGTAGCAAAGATTCTGAATGATCCGGAATCCAGTGAAAATGATAAATTTGTGGCTTTAACATTCCTGCGCAATGCAGAGATTTCTGCTAAGGGCGTACTCCCGTTTTGTCAGGATACAGGTACAGCAATTATAACAGGTAAGAAGGGTCAGAACGTATGGACAGATGGCTGTGATTCGGAAGCTCTTTCCAAAGGTGTTTACAACACTTTTGTTAATGAGAATCTTCGCTATTCGCAGAACGCAGCACTCAACATGTATGATGAGGTGAATACCGGTACAAATCTTCCTGCGCAGATAGATCTATATGCAACCGGTGGAAACGAGTACAACTTCCTTTGCATTGCCAAGGGCGGTGGTTCTGCTAATAAAACATACCTGTATCAGGAAACAAAGGCTTTGCTTACACCGGGTAAATTGGAGGCCTACCTGATAGAGAAGATGAAGTCACTGGGTACAGCTGCTTGTCCCCCCTATCACCTTGCTTTTGTTATTGGCGGAACATCAGCAGAAGCAAATCTTAAAACAGTAAAGCTAGCATCAGCCAAGTATTATGATAACCTGCCAACAGAAGGAAATGAACATGGTCAGGCTTTCAGGGATATAGAACTTGAAAACAGATTAAAGAAAGCTTCTGAAGAGTTGGGCTTAGGTGCACAGTTCGGTGGAAAGTATTTCGCACACGATGTACGTGTAATCCGCTTGCCTCGTCATGGAGCTTCTTGTCCTGTAGGTATGGGAGTTTCCTGTTCAGCCGACCGTAACATAAAAGCAAAAATCAATAAAGATGGTATCTGGATTGAGAAGCTTGAGGATAATCCTGCAAGACTTATTCCTGAGGAATACCGTGAAGTTGGTGAGGCCGGAGGAGTTAAAATAGATCTTAATCAGCCTATGGAAAAGATACTTGCAGAACTCTCAAAATATCCTGTTTCAACACGTTTGTCGTTGAACGGAACAATTATAGTTGGACGTGATATTGCTCATGCGAAACTAAAAGAGCGTATTGATAAAGGCGAAGGAATGCCTCAGTACATGAAGGATCACCCAATCTATTATGCCGGTCCGGCCAAGACTCCTGCAGGATATGCGTCAGGATCCATGGGACCAACCACAGCAGGCAGAATGGACTCGTATGTAGATCTTTTCCAGTCAAATGGCGGAAGCATGATTATGCTGGCAAAAGGTAATCGCAGTCAGCAGGTAACCGACGCTTGTAAAAAACATGGCGGATTTTACCTGGGTAGTATTGGCGGACCTGCAGCTATTCTTGCAAAAGAGAGTATAAAGAGTCTGGAGTGTGTTGAATACCCCGAACTGGGAATGGAAGCGATCTGGAAAATTGAGGTTGAGGATTTCCCTGCATTTATTCTTGTAGATGATAAGGGTAACGACTTCTTCCAGGTGGTTACACAGCCAAATTGCAGTTTTAGCTAATGCTGTCAACTGTTGGCATTAAGAAATAATAAAAGAATAATAATGAAGAGAACGTATATAATTTTAATAACTATAATAGCGAGTATTGCCGTATCATTCGGGCAAACACGCTCTGTAGTCACCTTCGAGAAAGGGTGGAAGTTTACCCGCGAGGATAACCCTGAATCAAAGGAGAAAGTTTATGACGACAGTAAATGGCAGTCGGTGCGTATACCGCACGACTGGGCAATTTACGGTCCCTTTGACAAGAGCAACGATATTCACCGTATGGCAATTGTGCAGGATGGGCAAACTTCAGCAATTGAGCATTACGGAAGGACTGGAGGACTGCCTTTCACTGGTGCCGGCTGGTATCGTATCAACTTCACTATACCGGAATTTAGTGACAGTAAAAGGGTTACCGTTAAGTTTGACGGGGCAATGAGTAATGCACATGTTTATGTAAACGGTAAAGAAGCAGGTTTCTGGCCATATGGCTACAATACTTTTTATTTCGATATAACTGACTTGCTAAGTGATAACGGTAAGGATAATACACTTGCAGTCCGACTTGAAAACTTGGAAGAGAGTTCACGCTGGTATCCAGGTGCTGGACTGTATCGCAATGTTCACCTCATAACTACAAATGATTCGTATATACCTGTATGGGGTACATATATTACTACTCCCGAGGTTAACGATGAGTTTGCGAAAGTTGACGTGAAGACTAAGGTTGTAACTGCAGGAGAAGACTATAATGGGAAAGGTGAATATAAACTGGTTACAGAGATTTTAGATGGTGATGCTAAGCTTGTTTCATCCACTGAATCAGTATTGACCACTTTCGATCAGAATGAGTTTTCTCAGACTCTTATCGTAGAAAATCCAGAACTGTGGGATATCAAACAACCAAATCTATATAAGGCTGTCTCAAAGCTGTATAAAGATGATCGGTTAGTTGACGAGTACAACACCACATTCGGTATCAGAACTATAGAAGTAGTTGCAGATAAAGGTTTTTATCTGAACGGTCGACTCGTTAAATTCCAGGGTGTATGTCTGCATCACGATCTGGGACCATTAGGTGGAGCTGTAAATGATGCTGCTATTCGTCGCCAGATACGTATAATGCAGGATATGGGTGTTAATGCAATCCGCACCGCTCATAATATGCCATCACCTGATTTCGTGAGAATTGCCGATGAAATGGGTATGATGGTTATGGCTGAGTCATTCGACAGCTGGAGAATACCAAAAGTAAGAAACGGTTATAATCTATATTTTGATGATTGGGCAGAGAAGGATCTGGTAAACCTGATCCATAACTTCAGAAACAGCGCCAGCGTTGTAATGTGGTGTATAGGTAATGAAGTGGAAGAGCAGAGTCACCCACAGGGAGCTAAAGTTGCCCGATTCCTTCAGGATATAGTTCAAAGAGAAGATCCAACCCGTCCCGTTACTAATGGAATGGACAGGCCAGATCACGTTTTCGCAAACGGCATGGCAGCAATAATGGATGTGCCAGGTTTTAATTACCGCTCATTCCGTTATCAGGAAGCTTACGATAAGCTGCCCCAGCAGGTGGTTTTAGGTGCTGAAACAACATCGACGTTCAGTTCACGTGGTGTATACAAATTTCCCGTTGAACGTAAGCAGATGGCAATGTATGATGATCACCAGGCATCTTCTTATGATGTTGAGCATGCAGGCTGGTCTAATCTGCCTGAAGATGATTTTATTCAGCATGACGACCTGCCATTTACAATGGGAGAGTTTATATGGACAGGTATCGACTACCTTGGTGAGCCAACTCCTTATTACAGTAACTGGCCAAGTCACAGTTCTCTTTTCGGTGCAGTAGACCTTGCCGGTATTCCAAAAGACAGATTCTATCTATATCGCAGTCACTGGAACAAAGAAGAGGAAACACTTCATATCTTGCCTCACTGGAATTGGGAAGGTCGTGAAGGTGAAGTTACCCCCGTTTTTGTTTACACTAACTATCCGTCAGCTGAACTTTTCATAAATGGAAAGAGTCAGGGTGTAAGAACCAAAGACCTTTCTGTTGGAATTGAAGGCAGCTATACAGCTGAGGCACAAAAATCTTTTGAGCGTCAGAAAAGATATCGTCTGATGTGGATGGATACAAAATATGAGCCCGGGACAGTGAAAGTTGTTGCTTATGATAAAGATGGCAATGCAGTTGCGGAAAAAGAAATTCGCACAGCAGGCAAGCCACACAGACTGGTTCTTGAAGCCGACAGGAATGTTATCTCTGCTGATGGAAAAGACCTTTCGTTCATAACAGTTTCAGTTGTTGACAGAAACGGCAATCTTTGTCCCAATGTAAGCGAACTTGTGAAATTCAACGTAAAGGGAGCCGGATCCTATCGTGCCGGAGCTAATGGCGATCCTTCAAGTCTCGACCTGTTTCATCTTCCACAAATGCATCTGTTCAACGGGAAACTGGTAGCAATTGTAGAATCTTCAGAAACACCGGGAACTATCACTCTTGAGGCCAATGCAAAAGGATTGAGGAAGGGTAGTATTAAGATTCAGACTAAGTAAGATAAGGTTTGTAATTTAGATTACAATCAGAATAATAGTAAGAGACTGCTTCATATTTATTTATGGGGCAGTTTTTTTACAACTATCAAGAATCTAATGTGTTTTTGTTCACATTACTGTGGTTAATTCTTAATAAATGAATATTATGTATATTTAACATAAAGAAGCGCAGCGTTTACTTAATTTTACGTCTTGTATATATAAGCAATGATATACTAATATTCATAGTATTAGTATATTGGTTAGATTTAGTCTTTCGAGACTGTATATGAA
>JAQUIZ010000134.1 GCA_028683355.1 Fermentimonas sp. | reverse complement strand
CTCTCTTAACTGCCATTTTTTTGTTAACTATGAGTATTAGTATCCCGGATTCTGATTCCAGTTTGTATTTGTATTCAGCACATAAGTGGGAATTGGAAATATTCGTCTGAATTTTTGTGTCTTAGCAACCGGATTTACAACATGTTTGAATCCCCAGTCATCTTCAAATTTTCCAAATCGAATAAGGTCATTCCTCCGCCAGCTTTCATCTGCAAACTCTCTTGCGCGCTCATCTAAAAGGTCGTCTAATGTTGGTGTACCTGTCAAGAGAGGAGCATTTACGTATTTGCGTACCTCATTTATCAATGACTGAGGAGTATCACCACGGGTGGCAGATGCACCTCTGAGGATAGCTTCAGCTTTCATTAATAAAATATCAGCATATCTGAAAATTGGAACATCGTTGCTTTGACTACGACTCTGATCCTTTGTAGTTTTAAGATCCATATAGAATTTAATTGAACGATATCCTTGTGATCGTCCTTTTAAATCATTACCCACATCAAGAGTTGGTAAATCATTAAGCTCAATTTCTTTTGTTAGTGTAACATGAACCCCATTAATTATCCAAGGTGTCGTTGTAGCCTTATACGTAGTAGGGTTACGAACAAATAGCGGTCCTCCAATAATCTGTTCATTTCTTGCGTCACCTTCAAGTGAGAATTTATCAACAAACTCCGGATTATATACGAAATTACCGGCAACACTATTAGGCAGATTCACACCGTAAAATGTAGAATTTCCGCTTCTGTGTGTCCAGAAACGTGCATAAGTCATTCCTTGCTGTGTTTGTCTGTCAAATGGCATTACATAGATAAAATCTTTAATATGCGGACCATTTTCAGGATAGAATTTCGACAAATAAGGATCACTTAGATTAAATACTCCGGACTCAATGATTCTGTCGCACATTGCTACAACTGAATTGAGTTTTTCGTTGTTGTTTGAAGGAGTATAATCTGCTACATTAGATGCAGTATATACAGCCCAGTTTAGATATAACTTAGCTAACAGGGCTTCTGCCATATATCGTGTTGGTTTTCCGTAGGTTGTGGCGTCTACGTTTGTTGGAAGTTTATCCATAACAGCCAGTAATTCCGATTCAATAAAACGTGCAACTTCTGCTCTTGGTGAACGATCAATAGCTTCATTTTCTTCAAGCAGGCGATTCAGTAAGGGCACATCTCCATAACTATCCATAAGCACCCAGTGATAGTATGCGCGGACAGCACGAACGGGAGCAACAATATCTACTTCCTCACCTCCAAGTTCAAAAATAATCCTGTTACATCTGGTAATTCCACTGGTTAGTGTTTCAAAATAACCAATTGTAGCATCATCGGGTGTCCATGAATGCAGAGTCATGTGAGCGTAACGACCATTATCATAATAATCCCCACTTAATGAAACTCCTGAAGCTTCGTCAGACGATAGGGTTTGTGCATGATGATAATCACGTGCCAACGGTCCTCTCATCGCAAAATAAATATCTGCAATCCTTGCTTCAGCGGCAATTTCAGAATCCGGAAAAGCGGTATATTGAGATTTGATATCTACGTCCAGATCTGTACAGCCTATAGCTGAAATAAACAATAATATTGGTAGAATAAAGTATATATATTTTGTTTTCATATTATAGCAAATTTAAAAGTTTACATTTACGCCAAACATCAAAGTACGGGTTCTGGGATATGTCTGTCGATTGTCGATACCCGGCTCTAATCCACCTAAACTAATCTCGGGATCAATACCTTTATAACCTGTAATTGTGAATAAATTATTGCAGGTTAAAGTTAAGCTCAGTCCCTTAATATATTCATTTATATAACCAAAATTATAACCAAGTGTCAGAGTTGATAAGCGCATGTAATCTCCCCTTTCTAAATATCTGTTGGAAGGAGCATGTGAGTTATAGTCTGTTGCAAGATTATCTTCAGGCATTGAAGCAAGTACATTCTTTCCGTTGCCTACACTGGCATAGTTGCTAAGGAATGCTCTTGTTCCATTCATGATTTTATTACCCACAACACCCTGGAAGAACGCCGTCATAGTCCAGTTTTTATAATTCAGCGTATTATTCCAGCCAAAAATAAGATTAGGCTGTGCAGATCCTGTTGCTGTACGGTCGTCATAGAGTGGCTTAGATGTAGTTACATGCTTACCCGTTGAGTTGTCAATATATTTGCCATCAGACTGTTTGCTTACCATTGAATTGAAGTCATCTCCGTAAATATCTTTCAGACTCCCTTCTCCGTAAACATAATAGTTAGAAACACCTTCTTTATATCCGGCCCATTCCCATTGATAAAACTGACCAATCGGATAGCCTTCCATAATTCTTTGCTCATTAGCAGTCGAGAATCCTGCAGCGTCAAGGTTTGCACGATCAAAATAGTCTACAGAATATGTATCATTAGATAATCTTTCAACTCTGTTTTTATTGTGTGACAGATTCAGAGTAGTTTCCCAGTTGAAGTCTTTCCTTAGAACAGGAATAGCATTTAATGACAATTCAATCCCTTTGTTGCTTACTTCACCTACGTTTGCAGTAAGCCAGTTATGAGGATATTTGGTAGTAGATACCTGATAGTCGGCAATCAAGTCTTTTGTACGTTTGTCATAATATTCAATTGTACCGTTCAACCTGTTTTTCAGGATTGAGAAATCAAGTCCCACATTAAACATACCTGTACGTTCCCATTTCAGATCAGGGTTAGCGTTACGCGTCGGTCCCAGCATATGTACAGCTGTTGATTCACCTGATGGTGATAAATAATCAAACCATCCTGTAGCACTATATACCTGTGTTGCGGTAAATACGTCAAAGCCAAGGGAATTGCCGCTCAATCCGTAACCTACACGTAATTTCAAGTCGTCAAAAACATCCATATCCTTAACGAATTCCTCTTCTGAAATACGCCACGCCATAGATCCGGATGGGAATGTAGCCCATCTGTTGTTCTTTCCGAAAGCTGATGATCCGTCGCGACGAATTGTCGCCTGAAGCATATACTTGCTGTTAAATGAATAGTTAAGACGTCCGTAGAATGAAATCATTCTTAACGTTGATAACATAAATCTGCCATCTCCAAGTCCGAATCCATTAATATCTATGTTGTTACCCATTCCAAGATTATAATAAGTCAGGTCATCATTATAGAAATTGTATGTGGTAAGCTTAAAGCCGTCATTATCATTACCTTCTTCCCAGGAATATCCTGCCATAAGTCCCAGATTATGCACATCATTAAATGATTTATCATAATTCAGATACGATTCCAGAACTTTCTTTTTGTTGTTAATTGTTGACCGTTCTGCTTTTCCACTCATACCCTGTGCAACCAGAGAATTAGTGGAGTTGTAATTACTGAAAATATGCTGTTCATCTTGTATGGCAAGGTTCATGTTATATATAAGGCCATCAACAATTTTCAGTGATGCCTTTGCATTTCCTTGTATCTGCTTATTTTGAGTGTCATATATATTCTCATTAATAAGTGCTACAGGGTTGTAGTTTTGCGAAATACCACTGTTTTCGTACCATGATCCATCTTCATTTCTTATCGGGACCAATGGTGAGTAGTAGCTCATAGCATCCAAAACGCTTTGTCCTTGTTTACTAAAAGGAACACTTCCGCGATTAGTAATACTTGTATTTATATTAAAAGAAAGAGTTAGTCGGTCATTTAGTCCTGTACCTTCAACAAAAGCACGTCCGATCAATCGATCCATTTCAGTTCCTTTAATAACTCCCTGATTTTCCATATAATTAATACTTGTGCTATATGAGACATTGTCTGTACCTCCGCTTATGGAAACATTATGGTTGTGACTAATTCCTGTTTGCTGTACCTCTTTTTGCCAATTAGTATCAGCGTTTAGGTCGTTGATCAATGTGATATTGTTATCCTTTGCATATTTTCTAAGCTGACCACCGTCCATCACATCCCAGTTATTCAGGATCTGGTCTGTTGCAACATAAGCACTGTAATTAATACTTACATCACCTTTACTCCCTTTTTTTGTATTGATTATAATTACACCGTTTGCGGCTTTAGATCCATAAATTGCAGTTGCTGTTGCATCTCTTAAAACATCAATACTCTCAATGTCATTTGGAGAAATTAGTGCCAGTGACATGCCGGGAATACCATCAATAACATAGTATGGCTCCTGTGCTGCACCATCTCTGAATGTTGAAGCACCACGCAATGTTATAGATGGAGATGCATTTGGATCGCTGCTTTGAGTAACTGTAAGTCCCGGTACTTTACCTTGCAGTAATTGAGCCGGATTTGAATATACACCCACATTCAGATCATCAGCTTTAACTGTGGATATAGAGCTTGTCACATCCTTACGTCTTAAACTACCGTACCCGATAACTACCAGCTCCTCAAGAGCCTGATTGTCTTCAAGCAAGGTTATTACGAAGTTGGTTTTTCCTGAAGTAGTAATATTTTGTGATAGATATCCAATATATGAAATTAGAATTTCAGCATCATCTTCTACATCTAATGTAAAATTACCATCTATATCGGTAACTGTGCCATTGGTTGTACCTGACTCAATAATGTTAGCCCCTATAACCGGGATCCCATCTTTATCGACTATATGTCCTT
The DNA here is from genome assembly GCA_028683355.1 of Fermentimonas sp. GTDB lineage: Bacteria > Bacteroidota > Bacteroidia > Bacteroidales > Dysgonomonadaceae > Proteiniphilum. Next base: position 2,471 of record JAQUIZ010000134.1, on the reverse strand, counting down.
TGATTTGCTTTTTATACTGTTCGATTTTTTGAGTATGAACAGTAGTTTCCTCAAGAGACTTAATCAACTCATTCTTGAAAATTGAGACTTGCCTTTCAACCACACTGTATCCTAGTTCTGTCCCATTAAGAATCATTTCAAGAATAGTGCTTATGCTCTCTTCGTTGACATTAATTGTTGTTTTTCTGTTAAGTTCACGTTTGGCATCATCTGTTACAAGAAATACATAGTCACTCGATTTCTCAATTTCAGAAATAGCATTTGTAATTGTTACATTTCTCAAATGAAGAGAAATCTCTTTTTGTTGAGAATGCACATTTTCGGCTGTCAAGCTGAAAACGCAGATCAGTAGTAATAAGGTTGATAACTTCATGATCATTAAGCTTCGCCTGCAAAATTTACAAGCAAATTGTTTAGATTTAATAATTTCTTCCATACATTTGTAATGATTTTAGTTTACATGATTAAGTACTGTTAGTAAATTAATTTCTTTTAATCGGACGATGTGACAGCATTGTCCGATTTTTTATTTTTTTTCTATGAATATTTTATTGTTCTCTCTATGATATTTTGTCGATGACAGTAATGATAATGAGGTCATAACGCTATCGAGATTATTTGAAAGAAATAGTTTTCCTGAGAAGTTTTTATCATTCAGGGTTACATCCAGTGTTTTTTCAAATTCTACATTATAATATCTTCCAATTTTCTTTAAAATGTCTGACATTGTAGTGCTGTTTAACACAAGCATTCCTTCTTTCCAGCTCACGTACTCGGAAACGTCAACCATCTCTTTTGAAACCAGGTTATTTTTGATTTCAATTTTCTCATTTGGTATCATTTCAGCCTTGAAATCATTGTCTGTGGTAACCTCTACTTTTCCATTCACAAGCACCACAGTTTTGGTTATCTCATCTTTAAACGCAGAAATATTGAATGACGTTCCTTGAACTCTGACTTGCATTTGATCTGCATGCACTATAAAAGGAATGCTTGCATCATGCGATACATCTATAAATATTTCTCCGTTTACAAATATCTCGCGTGTTTTCCCTCTGAACTCAGTAGGGAAATCGAGCTGGGTTCCTGAATTCAGCCATACCTCTGTGCCATCCGCCAGTGTTAGATTAGTTCTTTTGCCGTAAGGTACTACCAACGTGTTTAAATATGCTTTAGCCAAAACCAGTTCCTTTGTTCGACTTGCACTGTCAGTCACTAGTGCTGTGCCATTTTCTTTGAGTCCTATGTGCGATTTATCAGCAAGCTTTATCTTTTCTCCATTTGTTATGATATAAATATCCTTTTCGGGCAGTGCCTGACCTACAATTCTATCAAAATGTGTAATTTCTGAATCTGTACTTTGTTTGATTTCCCTTATAAAAAATATCGAAAAGAGTCCGATTAAGGCCACAGCGGCCACATATCCTGAATATGTAATCCATTTGCGCTTTTTATGGTTTCTTATTTTATTGTTTATTTTTCTGTATATCTCTCTCTTTTCTATATCTGATAACTTATAAGGGTTAATCTTTACATCTTCGAATTGAGTGATAGCTTCCTTTAAAATCCTTTCCGTATGGGGGTTTTCTTTAATGTATTTCGCCCAATACTCCTCCGACTCATTTGACTTAAAGAGTCTCCATTTGATAAACTCTTCATTTTGCAGGAATTTATCAACATTCTGAAAAAAATGGTTTTTGTTATCCACTATGGGTCCTTTTATAAATTAACGAATAATTTATGTTTTCGTGGACAGATTAAGGTTGTTAATTTAAAAATAAATAAAGAATAAGGCTACCTTGCGCATTTTCTCCATAGCTCTATAAAGAAGTTTTCTAGCAGAATCTTCATGTATATTTAATATTTCTGCAATCTCTTTATGTTGGAGTCCTGTTACATATTTCAGGTAGACTGCCTCTCTTTGATTAGGGGTTATATTTTTTAGTAACTGATCCACTTTTTCTTTTACAATTGAAACAGTCTCTTTGCTTATGATATCATCAAGAACTGTAACTTCCAGGACGAAACTTTCTTCTAAAGAGTCAATAGAACAATCTTCATGGTTTTTTCTTTTTAGATCTATAAGTCTGTTTTTAAATGATCTGAAAACATATCCGGTAATTTTTTCTACATGTGTCAGACTCTTTCTGTTTAAGTAGAGTTTTATGAAAACATCCTGAATAGCATCTTTACAGCTTTCTTTCTGAAATCCAAGGCTTATTCCATAAGCATAAAGGTCATCTACAAGTTTATTGTAGATGACAGAAAAAGATGCTTCATCGCCTTTATCTAAAAATTTAGTCCAATATTGCTCTATTGAATCCATTTATTTCATGGATGAGTTCTTATTCCCCATTTTCTGTTGGCTTTGTATCCCATTTCAAACACAATTTTTCCGCCTTTCTTTATGTCGAAATGATCGATAAATGCTTTGTTGAATGGCTCTCCGTTTAAAGTTGATGACTGAATAT
>JAQUIZ010000133.1 GCA_028683355.1 Fermentimonas sp. | reverse complement strand
TGTAGCTGCTTTATCAGAACCTTCTCCTGTGAGGGTAATAACTCGGCCTTCGTCATGATCTGCTATGCCTGTGAAGCTGGTAATTGCATAAGTTGCAGCGCCACCGTCAGGTATTCTGTAAGTGTCAACTCCAGGCTGAACTGCAAGTGCTGAAGTGCCGGCAGGATGTAATACAGGTTCACCACCGTCCAGACTACCAAGGTATTTATAATATTGGCGGATAGATCTATTCGTAAATGTGTAAGTTATAGATTTACTGTCTTTATTATTTGCAACTCCATAGTTTGAAAGTATCATTGGTTTGCAGGATGAGCCAATGATATATTTTTCACCAGTCTCACATTCCTGAAATATGACTATAAACTTAGCACCGGCAAATTGCTCAAGGAAATTGAGAAGCTGATCTCTCACACCTCCCATTATGATGGCAAATGTTTTTGTCCCATCGATGGTGAGATCTCCTTTCTCTCCTGAACTGTCGTATGTAGGTATATCGTGTGCTACAAAATAATGTGCTTTCTGACCGGCCTTTAATGGTACGGCACCTACCTCCCGAAGTGCTGATGGTTTAGGGAATGGCTTTGTATCATCGATTTGACTTAATTCTATTAACCAGACTTTATAAGATATTGCCCGTCCGGCCACATCTTTGTCATGCACATCTTCAATATTACCTATTGCAAGCATGCTGGCCATAGTGGTGCCACCTACAACAGATACTGCCTCAGTTGAGTGCTCAATCTCTGTCATAGCAACAATTGTTGCCGGGACAGCTACAATGAGCATCAGAAACAGGAACAATTTGAGTTGCGTTTGCTGTAAAGCTTTACGCACCTTTTTTCGTGAATATTTTATTTGCTTTGAATTCATTTCTACTGTGTATTAATGATTTATAATTATCTATGAATAAAAATAAACCAGGGTGACCCGGAGATCACCCGTTGGTTTATTTATGATTACTTACGACCGCCAATAATATTTGGCTGTGTGTCTGTATTAATTGTTCTTACACCAGCAACACGTCTTTCAAGCTCAAGGAACTTGCTTTCACTGTTAAGTACGACCATTATATAATCGCCTTCAGCTTCTGGAGTCCAGGCTTTTGTAATGGTAGAGAACTTACCAGCCTGTGCAATACTTGTTGGGAATGTTGTGTCACCAGTTTCTATGATATAAACAACACCCTTTTTAGCATTGGTAATATCGGTAAGTGCAGTTGCAGCTGTATTTACACCGTTGACAAACCAGTAGTTATCGCTGGCATCTGCAGTAGTTGCATCTGCAGCTAACTCTGTAGCTGGACGATTCATATAGATCAACTGCATTTTGTATTCGTTAGCCTTAAGTTCAGCCGGAGTTGCAAACTTTTTACCAACGATAAACCCGGAGAAGCCTTCTTTCCATGTGCTCCACACGTGCATCAGTTCCATTGCTCTATCAAAATCAACAGCAAGCATTTCACCAGGAACGAATTCGATTGCCTGAAGATTGCCATGTTCTTGAATGAACATTAATTTAAGGTTCCCAAGGCTTGGTACCCATTTAATTCTCAGGTCATAGTCAGGAACTACATTTGCATAACTGTCAGGACCGGTAAAATCTGTATCCTTACCATATTTAGTCCGGATATTTTGCAACCACCATGAGCGATGACGCTTGTTCAGATAGATGAATTTGTCTTTAAACTCTTCATCTTCGTCCAGCACCTTTTCAACATCCTGTACAAAAGCTAAAACAGAATCAAGCATTGTAGTTTCTGTATAGTCATTATATGCTTCATCTGAATGAGGCTGCAACTTATTTTCGTGATAATAACGCTGAAGAGTATAGAGTAAACCAGTACCTGCGTTAAGATAAGAACCTGCAACACCTGTTTCAGGTTTCACATAACAACCACGAATTACACGTGTGTGCTGTTCGTTAGTCAACTTGATATACATGTTGAGCAATTGCCACTCGATCATACTCCACTTCATCGGGTCAGAACCATCAGAATTGAGGTAACCGATATACATGCGTTCGATTTCCTTCATTGGACCGAACTCTGTCTTGAACATGGCATCATCAACGTAAGCCATTTCAGGCTCAAGTTTCATACCACCCTTGAAAACATCACCTTTCTGGTATCCCTGAGACAGTTCATCAAAATAGGCTATAGTCATCAGTTCGCGATCCTGAACACCGTAGCGGCGTGGAAACAATTCGTAAGGAGACTCAATTGCAATAATTCTTGCAATAAGAGCATCCTGGCGAAGTGTTACAAACTGCTCACCTAATCCTGCACCGGATAAATCAGTAAAATCGTTAGTAAAACTTGAGTTCTTTCTAAGCTGATCAAGCATATTGTTTTCCTTCAGATAACGATATCTGGAAGCAATTGATGCACCGTGTTTATATGTTGCATTCTGGAAAGCCTGAGCATCTTCCTTAGTTGGATCTGAAAGTCTTGCTTCTTTTGGATTGCGAGCAATCTTGTTCCATCGATTATCCATTGCAAACATTGAGTGCTGGATTCCGAATAAATGCGTGTCGGTATGTCCTGGTCCGGCTGCATTAAGTTTACGTACTACAGTTTTTGCAGTATCGGGATTTGCGTTTTTTGCCATTTTTTCTACTTGAGCTTGAAGTTTTTTGTTTTCAGATGTCAAACCATCTATTTTTGTCACAAGAGTTTGAACCCCGGAAGCAACTGAAGCGTCCTGAACAACTGCTTTTTTCTTAGTCTTTTCAGGTTTTTCCTCCTCTTCTTCTTCATCATCCTCTTCATCATCCTCTTCAGATTTATCTTCTGCAGTTACAGCATTGATCATATCCAAAGCAGCTTTACGATCAGCTTCATTTGAAGCATTAGTTTCATTTTCGGCCTGAGCCTCTGACATTGTTTTGCCATGCTTCTCTTTGAAAGCGGCATCAATTTTAACCCAGTCATCCTCTGTTAATTCGTTTTTTTTTGCTTTGTCAACGAATCCCAGAGACTGAAGGATTTGCATAAACATTTTTTTAAACATGTTTTTAAAAAGTTAAGTGGTTATTGATTCAATATCTGTAGTGCTTGTTTCCTGTTAAAATTCTTTTTATTCCATTCCAAGGCAGCATCATTAGCTCTTTGCAGAGCAGCTCCAAATGGCTCAACAGCATCAATCAATCCATTTTCTATTGATTTTGATGCGTAGAATGTCTCACCATGCAATACCGGATGATCCTCAGGTAATTTTGCAATTGTTTCCCTGCATAGTTTTACATCTGCTACAAATTTATCCCGGAGCGGATCCAATTCTTCACGGATGAATTGACCGGGAGATCCTTTAAGCAGATCATTGTATTTTTTGTTTTTAAGATCTGAATTGGTGGCATATTCTTCAATGAATTTCATACCCCATTTTTCGAACATGGGTTTCATATCCATAAAAGATACCATTGTTCCGATGCAACCGATAAGATCAAATGGAGTTGAAGCGGAAATGAAATCACTCTGAGATGCTATATAATATGCGGCTGAACCACACACTCGCTCAATATAAGCGTGAATAGGTTTATTTATGGATCGCATTGTTTCTGCAAGCTGGTCGAGATACCAGGCTTCACCACCACCGGAAGATATATGTACGAAATGTCCGGAAATATTATTATTTGCATCTGCAGCAATTAAATTGCGCTGCAGCTGTTTTGTTGATACACGCCAGTAGCTATCTGCAGTAATTGTTCCAAAAACTCTGTGATATGCAAGTGTGTTGAGATCTAACTCAGTAGATGTATAATCATCGGTAAGTTTCACACTGCCGGTTATATCAAGTTCATAAAGCTTTTTTTTAGAAGCAACAATATAGGCTTCATTTGTAATTTCTCTCTTAGTGAGGAAATAGGGCAATAGAGAAGCCAACTCCGATATATATTCATTTTGAGTTATGAATAACCCGGAGTTGGTGTCTGTTAAGATTCTGATTAAAGAGGCGATTGAATTCATATACGCTTATTTTACAACGAAAATAACCGTATAATTCAGCGTGTTAAAGGACTGAATAAGACTTTAGTCGAGGTAAGAAGGTTGTTTGTGTTCTATCTTAAGTATATCCTGATTAAGAGATTTAGTTAAAATCAATTTTGCCGGGTATGAAAGAGAACCTATTATTTGACTCTCATCATTAGATTTACATATTTCAACTATAACAGATCTCTTAATTTTGAAAATATTAGAAGCTTCAGCACTTAATTTATTTATGTAAAGAGAAATGGGTGTAGAAGTGAGTAGAGATGCTTTGCTTTGGGATACAGATGAACTGACCGTGAAATCAGCAGCATTTACAGTAACCGGTACTTCACCTGCTTTTACTATCACTTTATTATTTTCTATTTTCTCAACCTGACTTTTTAAAAAAATCTTAACAATATTACCATATTCGAGATTCATAATATACAGTGTTTTATAATTAGTTGATATTCAGACATTCGCATTTTTTCGCACTTATTCGCACATATTGGACAAAATTGGTGACTTGGGTTATAACAAAAAAACATCATTTTAACTAAGTTTAATATTTACTTGTTTTGAAAGCAATAGGCTCGAACTCTACGCTGTGCCCGGTGTTTTTTCCTCCATCTGTAATAGTCTTTAGAAAGGCTGTCTGACTCGATTGAATAAACTTTATATTTATTCATAAAAAGTATAGTTGCCTCAATAATTGCATCACCGCATTCATCTACTCGATGATCCATGAAGTCATGAAATTCGGCCTTAAACATTCTATTAATCCTGGACTGAATTGTAGCAATAGCATCCAGCGAATAATGATTGTATTCGTCCGGATCTCTCCCACCTCGAGGGTATGGCACACGAAACTTTAAGTTGCCGGTGTTTTCAGGCACATTAACCGGTCGTTTTGAACGCAAGTTATTGAGCACATAATATAGATCATCACTATGAGGAATGTCGATGTAGTTGTAATTTTCAACTAAATATTTATGATTTAAATATTCAACCAGATGATCTTTAATTTCGATAGAAGCTATAACCATATGATAATCAGATTATAATTAAACATTTAGAACAGTATTCATGAAAAGTATCAATAAAAATTATTTGCTACCCTAACTATGTTATTCTGGCGACCAACAGACCAACAGACCAACAGAAACGATATTTTCGTAGATACACTACTTTACTAAGTTACTAATTATCTTTTATTTACGCAACAATTCTTAGTTAAATAAATTAATGTTTTTCGCAATTAACAGTATTTTTATTGTTGTCATGCTGTTGGTTTTGTTGGTCGGTTAAAACCAACAACAACAAAAACAACCGACCAACAGCAACCAACAAAAAACAGGAAGAAACCAACAGAGACCAACACAACAACAAATAAATAAATAAGTATAATAATCTAATAATCATATATATATCTATCTTAATTTCTTTATTATTTTTATTCTGTTGGTTTGTTGGTCTGTTGGTCGCCGTTCTTGAAAACTTTTCAACGCTTATTTATATTTATTTCTTTTTTTAAAATCAGGGGGTGTGGGGGATTTAATATTCTATATTTATTTAGACACCCCTTAATCCCCTCAAGGGGAAACAATGCGGTGTTTGTCTGCTATGATTCGATTGCGCCGGCCAGCGACTCAATGTGACTCCTGCAACAACCATTAGTCTGCTCCTGAAGCATTCTTCTGCTTAATCGAATCACAGCATCCTGCACTATTTATTAACGGCACATTCGTGCCGGGAAAGCTTTGAACATATGTCAAAATAAAAACCACCGGGACTGCTTGTTCCCGATGGTTCGTAATAAAAGAACACATTTGCCTTTTACAGAGGCTTTGAAACTGATTTGTTGTCATACTCCCGGCAAATAAAAGGCATTTGGGTTGTTGAAGTGGATTATTTCAAATTCTCTTGAAACTCTATCCGTTAAAACTTTTGAACTTGTTTGACAGATAAGTATAATTTCCGGATGAATTTTAATTGACTTTTCATTATTGCTCTTATTTACTAATAAACCGTTGACTTTAATGTCAATAAAAGACTCCATCGCTTTACGATCGAATATTTCATCGACAATCAGAAGCTTCGTGTTTTCATTACAATCCCTTATTTCAAGAGGATATAAAGACTTAATCTCTCTTTGACGTACATAAACTACTTCACTCTCGTTGTATTGAGAGGCTATTAGATTAGCCTTGGTTGTCTTTCCGCTTCCCGGTGGTCCTACAAAAACTTTTATCTTTTTCATTTACTTGATGATTTAGTTAATTCAATTCCATTATATTCCTTTCCTGTTTCTTTTTCTTTTACATCAACAGCTCCCATAAAAACTGCTAATGCTGCATCTGCCATATAATCAGCTGTATCAGATCCTGGGTACATATTTACTTCAAAGCCGTCCTGTAATACTATAAACAGTTCTAGCATTTGCGTATGTATTACATCTTTTATTTCCTTTTTTATTGACTCTTTCATGATTTGTTTTATTTTTATTTAGTAGTTGTTTATGAAACTAACTTATCCTTATATTAGCTCATAATGTATGTCTTGAGCGTCTGACCTTTCGTCTCTGCTACACAAAAGTAAACTGCAGTCTAAGTTGCGCAGACTACAATAATCACATGCATACCTAAGGTCTGTATCTTTTACGGCCTTGTGGCGTAGTTTAGATTTATCCATACTAACTGTAGTTATAGTTTCACCTATATTTGTTTCAATAGTAGAATTAATTTTTATGATACTTATTGCTTCCATTTCCTTTAACTGCATATCTCTACGAGCCTTTTCCCTGTCAGCTTTCATTTTAGCTTTAATCTCTTCGGGTAATGCGTCTTGCGCTTGTTTATCAAATGTTATACACTTTGTTTTCATAGTTTTTTTGTTAATTTTATTCGCACCCAATTTATACTTGTAATTACCCACCATCTAAAATCCCTAAGAGCCCATCTTACTGGATGCTTTTTTCGGTCTTGCTTGTATTCCGCAATAAGTTTATCTAACAGATTATCTTTTTCCATGATTATTTATTGTTTAATTAGTTCGTATTCATACACCCATACCCAAGGGTTACTTTGCCAGGTGTCTTTACCGTTTATTTTATTTATAAGCATTTCATACGCTCTTCTTGCGGTTA
>JAQUIZ010000024.1 GCA_028683355.1 Fermentimonas sp. | reverse complement strand
GATATTAAAGATGTGAAAACTAAGAAGTAAAGTATCATTTTTATTTTAGATAACTCCTTGTTTTCTATATTAGAGTAGTAAGATTTGACCTTTTCGTTGAAGCTCCTTATTAAACGAAGACCAAAATAAAGTGTTATAACAACCTCTATTGTAAAGATTATTCTTAGTAAAGTCATTCGTAGAATTTGCAGATTTATTAGTTGAGTGAATTCAGATTTACTGTTTTGGCTATGATAAAGAACCTCTTGTGTGAAGATTGAGATTTCCTCACTACTCATAATCAGATATATAACAGCTGAAAACAGAGACAACAGAATAGCCGGAATTAGAATCCAGATCCATTTAAAATTAATCTTAATATCGGTGGTTAGTAATCGAATATAGTAGTAGTAAATAGGATAAACTGCAAGAGTTGTAAATACCCATACACTGTCTAGTATGTTGTAAACAGTGTAATTATGATTAAAGTAATGCCAATGAGCAAGATAGTTCAACAATGCAACTCCTAAAAAAAATACTAAGAAGCGCTTTGCAGAATCACTCTTTTTATAATCTAATAAAAAAAGCATCAACCAAAAAAGTACCACAAAAAGTGGCAAAGCAGTAAAAAATTGTTGTGCCATCTGCTCACTGATATTTTGTTATTGCAAAAATAGGACTTTTTTACAATTTGAGAATATTTCACCACTCTATTTTTTCTTTTTTTACAATTTGAGTATCTGTTTTTACAATCTGGAGACCCCATTACCAAATATAGCGAAATATTTGCATAAAATGTTTAACTCTAAAATATATAATTTATGAAACAAAAAAATGCATTGATTCCCTATGCAACACCGGATATTGAAGTAATCGATATAAGGATTGAGCAGAACATATTACAGGATGGAAGTAACGGTCCAATGGAATTACCATCCAGAGACTGGTAACCTTCAAGTAGTTAACTATTAAATTGATTAAAAATGAAAACAACTTTTTATTTTATCTCATTAATCTGTATCTCTTTACTTGCCTTCTCATGCGAAAAGGAGTACTTGCAAAACAATAAAGAAAAAATAAACCCAGATAATCAGCGAATTCTATCTCTCTCAGCGTCAATGCCGGAGAAAAACAACTCTACTCGCATAGCACTTGTACTTGAAGAAAAAAATGTAAAAATGACTTGGGAGGATGGAGATCAACTACAGCTTTTATTCTTGCAGGGAGAAGTTAAAGTAAAACAGATAGTGACTGTAAAAAACATTTCTGCTGATCGGCAAAAGGCGGATTTTGATATTATACTTCCTGAAAGCTTAAATGAAGGCGTTTTTAATCTTTACGGAGTATATGGAGGTGGGGGATTATCTGACGCAGACCCTGCATTTGCAGTTTTACCTGCGAGTACTGGGAGCGCAGGGACTCTGGAATCAGTAGAGGGAAGAAAAGATGTTATGATGATATTTTCCTACAAAGAAATAAACACACAAGATATTAAGGTTAATGTTACCTTTCGTCACCTGGGATCACTTTTTTGCATCATACTTAAAAACATGAGTGGCAGCAATATTGAGAACCTCGGTGAAGTTCGCCTTACTGCCGAAACAGACGGATGGGCATATAATAATGGTGAAGGAGGTGCTTTGTATAATGTGATCAATGAACAATTCATGAGTAGTGAAACAGCCGGGGATTATATATCATTGAAATCACCTGAAAACACTCTCTTAAGTGGCGATTCGATATCATTTTGGGCTTGGTATCCTCTGCTTCCGGATGTAAACTGGCCTGAGCTATCGTTAGTAATAAATAATAACGAAGGATCTGTTATTGTTGGCAGCGATAATTCTAAACCTGAACGAACTGAACCTACTGCTTCAGGAATGAGTTACTATTTTTATGCTGTATGGACAGGCAGCAGTCTGCAATTTACAGACAAAACCTTTACAGCTCAACCAACAGTTGAAGATCTGACTTTAACAGGCAACCTGCGTCATGCAGAAGGTGGTGATGGTTTTATAGGAATGGTTTATCTCAGGGATGGAAATGTTTACTATAACGAAGCACTTAAAAGCGGATCCTGGTCGGGTGAAGTTTCTTTGGGAGCCGGCAGTGATCCTCGTATCGCAATAGACCACAATAACAACCCTCATGTAGTTTACACCACTACAGATGGAAAGATTGCCTATATTTCACGTACAGGTTTCACCTGGAATGAGGCAGTATACATAGAATCAAATTTCTCAGGAAGTTGCAGCAAACCAGATATTGCTGTTGATGGAAATTCAAATGCTCACATCACTTATACTGACACGAAGGGCAATACTGGTGCTTATACTGATAAATCTGATATAATGTATGCAGTGAACACAAGCAGTACGTTTTCAAAGACTTTGATATATAATGGATATTATGAATCTTATGGTGGAGCAGATGCCGGTGCAGACTATTATGATAAGGGCTCTAAGATAACACTTGATAATGAAGGAAACTATTATATACTTACACATCAACATGATTTTTGGAAATGGATGAGTGGCTCAGACCATAATTATCGTGTAAGAGTCAAGTCATTCAATGCAGAAGGCATTGCAGGTGCCACATATAAATATGATCGTGAAGACATATATGACATAGCATTCGACGGCACCGATGTTGTTGCTCTTTATAAAACAGGTAACAGTATTACCACTTCACAACTTTTGGTTGACGGTAATGCCATCAGTTTTATAAATCCACAGAATGTAACTCCATCATTCACTAACAACTTTAGTAATCCTGCAACTATGTTAGCTCTACCTGAAACAAGAGTTATTGGAGGATATAGTGGTTCAAATCTTTTTACTGCATATAATGTTAGTGGACTAGTTTATACAGATGTAACGGTTAAAACAGACTGTGTTGCAGCAGTTGCAGCAACAAAACCTGATAATAAAATATATGTAGTTTATACCGGAAATGATGGTAGCATCAGGTTGAAAAGGATAGGTATATAAAAAATTTCTCAATGCTGCTTACACTCTTGTGTGCAGCATCCGTTATACTCTTTAGCGCACCTTTCGCATTGAATAATGAGATCGTGACACTCCTGATTTGCACAATTTGTGTGCCTGTCACTTGGTTCACCACATTGATAACATTTAGCAATTACATCATCAGTAACCCGTTCTCCCAAACGTTCATCGAACACGAAATTTTTGCCGATAAACTTAACAGGAAGGCTCTCTTCACGGGCTTTCCTTACATATTCAATTATTCCACCTTCCACGTGGTAGACATTTTTAAAACCATTGTGTAACATGTATGCACTCGCCTTTTCGCACCTTATTCCTCCAGTGCAATACATGATAATATTCTTATCTTTATGGTTCTGCAGCATATCAACAGCCATGGGCAGCTGGTCACGGAATGTTACTGAAGGTATTTCAATTGCATTATTAAAGTGCCCAACCTCATATTCATAGCTGTTACGCATATCAACTACGATAGTGTCGGCTTGATCACTTAATTTATTAAATTCCTTTGCTGTTAAATACTTACCTGTTTTAGAGGGATCGAAAGTCTGGTCGTCAATTCCATCTGCCACAATTTTCTTACGTACCTTCATTCGCAAAACCCAAAATGATTTGCCATCGTTGTCCAAAGCCTCGTTAAGTCTGATTCCATTTAACTGAGGATGGGCATTATAAAGTATTTCTTTAAAGGTGTTCTTTTTACTCTCGGGAACTGAAATTTGTCCGTTTATACCTTCTGATGCAATGTAAACGCGACCAAACACATCTATTTCATAAAATTTAATGTATAGCTCATCTCTGAATTGCTGAGGATCATCAAGATGAAAATATTTATAGAAAGAGATTGTAACCCTTGGCTCTTTCTCTTCCAACATTAGTCTTTTTAGTTCTTTGTTAGAGAACCGGTTATGTAGAACTTTCATAACTGTTAGCTGTGATAATTAACTCAAAGTGCAAAAATAGACAGATATTATTATTTAATGCATACTTTAAACAGTTTTGTGGATTGCAAAAGATTAATTCTATGAGACATAGGGAGTGTCGATATGATGGAATCCTCCTATAAAAAAAGCAGGGAGTAAATAAAGATTCCCCCCTGCCTAAATTATTAAAGTTAGTGTATTATCCTAAATGAAATTTATTCCAGTACCTTTATCTTAATATTCTGAAACCATACTTCATCACCATGATCCTGAAGAAGTAAGAGACCTTCTTCGGCATTTCCAAAATTAGGCCAATCCTTATATTTACTTGTTTGCACAAGAGCGTCCCACTCTTCAGTATTTCGCTCGTACTCAACAATTTTAACACCATTAAGCCAGTGCTCAACATGGTTTCCTTCCACAACTACCATAGCTGTATTGAAAAATCCATTACGAAATGGCTTATCTTCCGGAGCAGCAATAAGATCATAAAGTGAACCTAATGTTCTGTTACCGGCTATACCTAGTTTTGCATCGGGGTGATTCCTGTCATCAAGTATCTGAAACTCACAACCAATAGCCGAACCTTCACCTTTATTTAAGTTAGTATCTACAAAATATTTTATTCCACTATTAGCTCCCTCTGTTATTCTGAAATCAACTTTCAGCATAAAGTTTTTATATGGCCTGGTTGTTACTATATCACCACCATTAGTTGATTCACCGCCATCACCTCTTTGAACCTTAAGAATTCCGTCTTCTATTACCCATCCTTGTTCCGGAAACTCATCAAGCTTGGCTCCACGCCAGCCGTTGGTTGTCTTACCATCCCAAAGCAGCTCCCATCCTTCCGAAGCTTCCAGATCAGAAATTGTGTTGGCAACCTGATTAAGTTGCTTCACATTACTGTTCACAGGCGTTATATATTGCTCCAAGTTATCAGTAAGAATTCTAATATTGCGCCAGGCAACAGTTTTCCCGGCCAATTCTTCATTATTGATTGAATGTACCTGTAATGCAATAAATCCTTCAGAAGTTGTATTATCAAGTAAGTTCGCACATTCAACACCATTAACCCATGTGCGTATTGAGTTACCTATAGCCTCAATTCTTGCACTGTTCCATTCTTCATTTTTGAAAGCTTTCTGTCCTTCGGGGTTATAGTTTAGAGGATAAATCCAACCTCGGCGGGCTTCATCATATACACCGCCTGTCCAGCCGCGATCTGATGGGTCAATTTCAAACTGGTACCCATGTACACGACCATCCCTGTATTCAGGTATACTTAAACTTCTGAACTGTACACCTGAATTTAAGCCATCTTCTACTTTGAAATCAAACTCGAGAATAAAATCACCATAGGTCTCTGTTGTAGCTAAAAAAGTGTTAGGTGTATTCATCTCTGATATACCGATAATGGTGTTATCCTCAACCTTGTATTCAGCCGTGCCATTCAATTTCTCCCATCCATCCAGATTTTCTCCATTGAAAAGATCTTTCCATTCCGGACCTTGCTGTGTGCATGAAGCAAGTATCATAATCGCAGTAATTAACATTAAAACGTTTTTCTTCATTGTTTTGTGTTTTTGATTATTTTATTAGTAATATGTTATTGTTATATTTTGTAAAAGTCTTCCCATCCTTTTCTTGGAGGTTCACCTGTGAGGAATGCATCAGCAAAAGCATCATTTGTAACACTTTTTGTTTCCCTATCAAAAACAATTTTACGATTTAGTCTCTGCGCTGCAACCCCAAGGCAGAAAACTTGGCTGAGAGGACCTGAGATTTCAAAAGGTGACCGAGCCTCCTCTTTTCCTTGGCAAGCAAGAAGGAAATTGGCGAAGTGATTGGAAGTACTTTCAGGTATATCAGGAAGGTTTTTTTCAATCTCCTTAGCCTTTTCGTCAGGAATAACAGTTAAAGTACTACCATGAGAGCCACCTTTGAACGTCAGCTCTTTGCTGTATATTTCTTTTCCAGGATTCAACTTAGCCGGTTGTATCTGTCCACCGGATACAGTTGGAATATTCGGATCAAGCTCCATCTTTCCATATCCTTCAGGTACAGATGGAATATTATCTACACCATCATACCAGGTAATAACAACAGGTGGCATATCGCCACGCTTAGGAAATTTAAACTCAATTGTACTTGACATTGGAAAGAAGAAATCGTTATGTCCGCTAAGCTTCAGAGGGGTTATCTCTTCTGGCAAACCAAGATCAAGAAATCTGTGTGCAGTATCTATAATATGCGCACCCCAATCACCCAGAGCACCCATTCCAAAGTCGTACCAACAACGCCACTGACCATTATGGAAATCTTTATTGTAAGAATGATAATCACGTGACATAAGCCATGTATCCCAGTCAAGGGTTTCCGGTATCGGCTCTGCTGCCGGGAAATGCTTTATATTAGTGTCCCAACCATGCCAGCGCCTAGGGTTATTCATATGAGCTGTAATTGCGGTAACATCTTTTATTATACCTGCTTCAGTCCAAGCTTTAAACTGGAAATAATTGGCCTCTGAATGCCCCTGATTTCCCATTTGTGTGACAACGTTCGGGTACTTCTTAGCTGCTTTTATCAGTAATTCTGATTCATGGAAAGTTCTGCTAAGAGGTTTCTCTACATAAACATGCTTGCCTTCGACCATAGACATTATAACAGCAGGAAAATGAGCAAAGTCGGGGGTTGCAATCGCAACTGCCTCAATCTCATTACCCATTTTATCGAACATCTCTCTGAAGTCCTTAAATCGTCTGGTGTTAGGAAACTTAGCAAGTGCTTTTTTAGTTTGCTCTGCACCCATATCAACATCACATAGAGCAACCACATTGGCCAGACCGGTTTTATCGAACTGCTCAATTATCTCCCAGCCTCTATTACCAATCCCAATATGAGCCAGATTAACTTTTTTGTTGGCTCCCACCACTCTGTTGTAGCTTGCAGCATTCATTTTTGTTGAAATGCTGCCAACTGCCAGTCCCGCTGAGGCTATAGCTGCACTTTTAATAAAATCTCTTCTTGTTGTCATGATAGTTATTTAATTGTTGTCTTTCAATTATCAGATCTATACGTAAATCACCAAGGATGAGAAAATAAGATTTAGAGTAAAATGAAATTGTTTTAATTAATCAAATCGATCTTTATGTGCCCATAAACCCAAAGCAGGACTTGAGATATAATATATCTCTTCTCCATCGGGAAGAATATTAAACCCCTCTTTTAAGTCTTGAAGATTATACTTTTTCATTGCTTCATCAAAATCGCCCCAGCAAAAGCCAACACTTTCAATCTCTTCTTTTGTAAGATTGTCTGATTCTTTACCAGGGCAGTATGTAATGGAAAATCTTCCTTCAGAGGATCCGTGAATAAGATGAGCAGCTGCACCCAGATTATCTCTTAGCTCCTTGTTTTCTGATACAGCTCTTAACGTATCAGGAGTTCCAAAATAACCATATTGGCGTATTAACCTGTCAATTTCCTTATCTTCTCCAAATTCTTTTAGAGCTGGTGCAATTACAATAAGCTGCCCTTCATCAGCAATAGCCATTCTGGTACGGTATATAGATTTATTTCCCAGCCAGGTACTCTTAAACTCTGTAGGATCAAGCCATACTACTACTTTATTTAATGGTTTCTCTACCATCACAAAGTTAACTTCAAGTGATAACTTCGAAGCTCGATCAAATACTTCAAGGTCATCTCCTACAAACAAACCGTATGTTTGCTCAACACCTTTCTCATTGACTCCTACAACAGTAAGAACATATACTATTGGCAATTGATCCAGGTATTTCTCTGTAGCATAATTAAAAACACGACGAACAGGAGTATCTGAACGTCCCATCATTCGCTCCATACCGTAAACTGCACCGATGTAGTGACTTTTATTAATACCTTCACTGCCACCTGTTCCAACAAGAATATTCTTATTAAAATTAGCCATACCCACAACTTCATGAGGGACAACCTGACCGATGGAAAGTATCAAATCGAATCCGCCTTCCACTAATAGTTTGTTTACCTGAGCCGGCCAGGAGAAGTCGACCTTACCTTCAGATATTTCTTTAACATAGTCAGCAGGAACTTCCCCAAGCGTCAAGACGTCATTACGCCAGTCGTGATCTCTAAAGAGATCCCTGGGTGTATTACCAAACATGTGACTTATTTGATTGTCAGTCATTGGAGTGTGAGTACCCAATGCAGGAAGAATATCAGTCAGCTTTTCGCCATAATATTCCCATGTTATCTCAGTAAGCTTACCTGCTTTACTTGGCAAACGGGTGTAATCGGGAGGAACGGCAAGAATTTTATGCCGTTCACCCAATTTGTCTAATGCCTCATTTAGCCCTCTTTTAAGATCATCATTCGACAAACTTGTCTTAGAGGAGCCATATTCGTAATAAATCATCTTTTTAGATTGAAATATTAATTACGCAACCAACCAATAATCTATTAGGTCAGAAAGCATCAATTTTTCTTAAACATCGTATGTACTTGAAGCAGTGCTGCCACCACGACCAGTCCAGTCGGTATGAAAGAACTCGCCACGCGGACTATCAAGTCGTTCATACTGATGTGCACCAAAATAATCACGCTGAGCCTGCAAGAGGTTTGCCGGAAGTCGCTCACTCCTGAATCCGTCAAAGTAACCTAATGCAGAAGATATTGCAGGCACTGGAATTCCATTCATAAGTGCGGTGGCACATACCCTGCGCCAGCCCTCTTCGGCTGTCTGAACTGCATTCTTAAAAAATGGATCAAGCAACAGATTTTCCAACTTCGGATTATTATCGAAAGCATTCTTTATATCTCCCAGGAAGCGTGAACGGATTATACACCCTCCGCGCCACATAAGAGCTATACCTCCGTAATTGAGATTCCATTTATACTCTTTTGCTGCCTCCATCATCAGATCATACCCCTGAGCATAAGAGATAATCTTAGAAGCATAAATTGCGTTTTCGAGATCGTTTACAAATTGCTGCTTATCTCCTTTGAAGTCAGGCCTTTTACCGGTTAGAACCTTTGAAGCCTTTACCCTAAGATCCTTCTGAGCAGAAAGACACCTTGAGAAAACAGATTCACCTATGAGTGTAAGTGGAATACCAAGCTCCAGAGCCGTTACGGCAGTCCATTTTCCGGTTCCTTTCTGACCTGCTGTATCCAGTATTTTTTCTACCAGTGGAGAACCATCCTCATCTTTAAATGCGAGTATATCAGTTGTAATTTCAATCAGGTATGAATCCAGTACTCCCTGGTTCCATTTTTTGAAAACCTCGTGCTGCTCAAATGCATCAATACCAAGCAGGTCTTTCATCAGATGATAAGCTTCATTGATAATCTGCATGTCACCATACTCGATTCCATTATGTACCATCTTTACAAAGTGGCCGGCACCGTTCTCTCCTACCCAGTCACAGCAAGGCACACCGTTATCAACTTTGGCTGCTACTGCCTGAAAAATCTCTTTTACATGAGGCCATGCTTCAGGCGAACCGCCCGGCATGAGTGACGGACCTTTTAATGCTCCCTCTTCACCACCTGAAACACCTGTGCCTATATACAAAAGACCTTTACTCTCAACATACTCTGTTCTGCGCATTGTGTCAGGAAAATGACTGTTTCCACCATCTATGATAATATCACCCTGTTCCAGCAGCGGAATAAGTTTTTCTATGAAATCGTCAACAGGTTTACCTGCCTTCACCAGCATCATCACTTTTCTGGGCCTCTCAATTGAAGCAACAAACTCTTCAAGAGTACTCGCTCCAATAAAGTTTTTACCCTTGCCGCGACCATTAACAAACGCATCTACTTTATCTACAGTACGATTAAATACAGCAACAGTATAACCATTATTCTCCATATTAAGGACAAGGTTTTCACCCATAACGGCCAAACCGATTAAGCCTATGTCTGCTTTTTCTTTCATTTTAATATAAATTTTGAACTAAGATTGAAGAGTTAAGTTTTCGAAATCTCGTGAATCTTAATCTTTCTTTCTTAATTATTATTTCATTTATCTCAGTTAAATATTATCTCTTAACCCTTGCGTTGCCTTCCCAGATACTCCAAATAACATCTTCATCGGCAGGCTGAGCATAATCTGTAAGAAAAGTAGTAGCTAAAGCTCCACTTGCCCATGCAAACTGAATCCATTTTTCAGGCTCCATACCTTTTAATATACTGTATAGCAAACCACCAACAAATCCATCACCTCCTCCAATTCTGTCAATCACGTTAATTGTACGCAACGGAGCTTCATGCCAATTCCCATTCTCATAAACAATTGCTCCCCATAGATGTTCATTAGCGCTAATCACCTCCCTGAGCGTATTAGCAAATACTGATACATTTGGAAAAGCTTTATGTGCATTAAGAATCATACCTTTAAAAGCACCTATTGTATCTTCAATATTTTCTCCACCTGCTGCAGGTCCTTCCACCCCTAAACAAAGCTGATAATCTTCCTCATTTCCAATAAGAATATCAGAAAGTGATGCAATCTCAGTGAATGCTTCTCTTAGCTCTTTCTCTCTTCCTTCCCAAAATGTAGCCCTGTGATTAAGGTCGAATGAGATAAGTGTGCCATGTTTCTTAGCAAAACGAGCAATTCCAAGGCAGAATTCACTTGCTTGGGGCGACAATGCAGCAATTAAACCAGATAGATGTACAACCTGAACACCCTCTTTAACGAATATCCGTTCAAGGTCGAATTCTTTAACACTAAGAACTCTTCCTACTTCACCTGCACGGTCGTTATGAACACGAGGACCGCGTAGTCCGAAACCACTGTCAGCAATATTAAACTGATGACGATAGCCCCATGGACCACCCTGAGGTATCTCAGGACCCTCAAATTCCATATTTCTTGCCCGCAGATCTGCTTTGATAAAAGCGGCTATAGGACTACCCTTCACAAAATTAGTCAGGACTTTCACAGGCAGCCCCAGATAGGATGAAATACTTGCGACATTCGTTTCAGCACTTGTTGCCTGCATCTGAAACATATTTGTACTCTGCACTGGCTGACTGTTCACTGGCGTTATTCTCACCCCCATACTTGTAGGCACCACCAGTGAATATTTAAATTCTTTTCTTAATTCGAGAGACATAGCGTATATATTTATATATAATAAAATACAATCTATCAGTAAAAACTACAAATCAAATACTGAAAGCATCAAATCCTCCATCTACAATGGCTACTGTGCCTGTCACAAATTTAGAAGCATCACTTACAAGATAATGAAGTGTTCCCAAGAGATCCTCCGGAGCTCCGAAACGACGGAAAGGAGTGTGTGCTATGATTGTATTTCCACGATTTGAGAACGTTCCATCAGGATTAGTGAGCAGTGTTCTGTTTTGTTCAGTTATAAAAAAGCCGGGGCATAAAGCATTTACACGAAAATCTTCACCAAATTTTATCGCAAGCTCTCCAGATAAATATTTTGTAAAATTAGTAACAGCTGCTTTAGCTGCACCATATCCGGCTACACGTGTCAGTGGTCGCAATGCCGACGCAGACGAAACGTTCACTATATTACCCCTATTCTCTTTAACCATATATTTTGCAAATATCAGAGAAGGAACAACAGTTCCCATAAGGTTTAGATCAACTACTTTTCTGAAATCATCAACCTTCAGATCAAAAATTGTGTTCTCCGGACCAATTGTTGCTCCAGGCATATTGCCGCCGGCACCATTAATCAGGACATCAACTTTGCCATACTTGCCAATAATATCTTTTGCGTTCTGATCCAGAACTTTTTCATCTGTAACATCAGTTTGAAGAAAGATAGCATCTCCGCCATCAGCCTTAACTTTTTGTATCAGTTCATCACCTTTTTGTTTATTTCTTGCTAAAACTGCAACTTTCGCTCCGTGAGCTGCCAGGTATTCTACCATTGAGGTACCCAAAACACCGGTTCCTCCAGTTATAACAATTACCTTATCTTTAATGTTAAATAATTCGTACATAATTATATGTTTAAAGTTTATACTACAAATTTATAGACTTCTGTTTTTCTCAAATTCCATTATTTCGTAAAACAGTCCTCCAAAAGCGATAGATCAGAAATTGAAATACTCTTTAGCATTATAATAGCAGATGCCCTCAACCATCTTCCCAAGGAAATCTATCTCAGAGGAAGGTATTAGTCCTTTTTCAACATCATTTCCGATAAGATTACATAAGATTCTGCGGAAATACTCATGACGAGGATAAGAGACAAAACTACGTGAGTCTGTAAGCATCCCCACAAAACGGCTAAGCAGCCCTTGTGTTGAAAGAACATTCATCTGATCTTCCATGCCATCTTTCTGATCGAGAAACCACCAGCCTGATCCGAACTGGATCTTTCCGGGAACAGTACCATCCTGAAAGTTGGCAATCATAGAGGCAATCAAATAGTTGTCTCTTGGGTTCAGATTATATATTATTGACTTAGCCAGCTTGTTTTTACTTTCCAGAACATCAAAAAACCTAGACATTGAACGGGCAACATTACAAACATCATTTATGGAGTCGTAACCGGCATCGGGACCTATCAGTTTAAACATCCTGCTGTTGTTATTTCTGATAGCACCATAATGAAACTGTTGCACCCACCCTTTAGAATGGTTTAGTAAAGCATTTTCATGCAACATTTTCGATTTAAATTTAAGAACCTCCTCATCTGTAAGCTTCTCTTTTTTATTGTAAACCTTATCAAAAATTTGATTTATCTCGCCATCTGAGTATGGTTCAGAATAAAAATTATCTATACCATGATCTGCAAGCCTGCATCCGTTTTCCTTAAAATAATCGTGTCGTTTTGTTATAGCTGTAAAATAATCGTCAAAACTATTAATATTTATGTCAGATACTTCACTCAGACTGTCAATATACTTCCTGAAATTTTCACCATTTTCAACAGCCATGGATTTATCAGGACGCCACGTGGGTAAAACCTTAATTTCGAACTCACTCGCTTTAATTTGTTTATGATATTCAAGAGAATCCAGAGGGTCGTCAGTAGTACAAACAACCTCAACACCAAACCTCTTCATCAGTCCACGTGAAGAGTACTCAGGTTTCCTGAGCATCTCATTAGCCATATCATATATTTCACGAGCTGATTCTGTGTTTAGTAAATTATCTATATTAAATACACGTTTTAGCTCCAGATGAGTCCAGTGATACATAGGATTCCGCATTGTATATGGAATGGTTTCCGCCCATTTTTCAAACTTCTCCCAATCAGTTGCATCACCTGTAATATATTTTTCGTTTACACCATTTGCCCTGAGCAGTCTCCATTTATAATGATCACCTCCAAGCCAAAGCTCTGTAATACTCTTAAATTGATGATCCTCTGCTATCTCTTTAGGATTAAGATGACAGTGATAGTCGATTATCGGTAAAACCTCAGCATGATTATGAAATAAATTTCTTGCTGTCTCTGTCTGCAGTAAAAAGTCTTCATGTATAAAATTTTTCATATGGCAAATATTTAAAATACAGGTTGTTGCTGATTAAGCGTTGAAAGTTAATTAATGTATAAGATTCATATATTTAAAAATAGGAATGAAAAATATTTCAATTTTTGTTTTATAAATGAAATATTAAATCTATTTTTGTGCACGTACACAAAAGTACAAATAATTTGAATAATACAAAATCAAATTCTTAAAATTTTGTCCTGAAGGCACATTTTCAGCAATTTTAAGTTAAACATGAATTAAATCTATATTTAAAACTTCCTATAAATGGAAAAGAAAATACGAATAAAAGATATTGCAAAGATGGCAGGAGTATCAGCCGGAACGGTTGACAGGGTACTTCATAATCGCGGAAATGTTTCTGATGAGGCTCGTAAGGCGGTAGAGAAAGTTATAGAGCAGGTTGACTACAAGCCCAACATGCACGTTTCATCACTCTCACTTAAAAGAAAATACAAGATTGTTGTAACAACACCCCAATTTTCAAGAGGAGCTTACTGGGAAAGTATGCACAATGGCATACGTAATGCTTTAGAAGAATATGAGAATATTAAAGTAGATTATTATGTTCTCACATACAACCAGTATGACATATACTCCTGTAGAGAGATATTTGAAAAAATCTCCCAATTTGATATGGATGCATTAATAATTGGACCTACTTTCAAAGAAGAGACTATCGATCTGTGCAATAAGATGGATGAAAGGGAAATACCTTATATATTTGTAGATTCTACTATAGATGAAACTTCACCTTTAGCGTTCTTTTCTGCAGATCATTATACTGTGGGCAGGCTCATTGCCCATCTGATTACATCAATTATTCCTAAAGGGGCAAATATTGGACTTTTACAGGCAGTTAGAACCGGTGACAGCAGTGCAAACACAACCATACTTAGAAAAAGAGGATTCACAGACTATCTTACAGAAGAAAAAAAGAACAATCGTATTCTTATGATTCCTTTCTCTGTCGCCCGGCCGGAAGATAATGAAAGGCATCTCTCAAGCTTTTTCAAAAATCATGATGACGTCCCGGGTATTGTTGTTATGAACTCAAGGGGCAGTATTGTTTCCGACTATCTGGAAAATAACAGCATTAAAGATGTAAAAATGATATGCATGGATGTTACAACACCAAATACTGCAGCACTAAAAAAAGGGAAAATAGACTTTTTAATTGGTCAAGGTCCGGAGTACCAAGGCTTTTATGCAATGAAAACATTGCTTGAATATCTGATTTTCAAAAATCCGGTAAAAGTAGAACACTACATGCAATTGGATATCCTAACAAGTGAGACAATAGATTATTATAATGAACTTAAGCTCAATCAACTGAGGTCTTAATGAGACATTCAATCTTTATTAATCATAAGTATTAGATTGACATTAATTCAACTTGTAATGATTTTGCTTTACTCTTACAAACTTTTTTCAGATAAAGACAGCATAAAAAGTGACGAAAGCCATGTATGTGTGAAGATAAATACACAACAGGTATATTATGTTAATTTGCCAGCAAATAGATAATAATGCATAGTAACAATAAATTTATAAAATTAAATCATGAATAATCTACAACAAGGAAAAGCAAAAATGACCAATCAGCGCTGGACGATATGTCTGATGTTGTTTTTGGCTACTACAATTAACTATCTAGACAGGCAAGTATTGTCGCTAACATGGGCCGACTTTATTGCTCCTGAATTTCACTGGACAAACAGCGATTATGGAACAGTAGCCGGATTGTTTTCACTCTTTTATGCAATCTCAATGCTATTTGCAGGAAAGTTTGTTGATCGTTTGGATACAAAAAAAGGATATCTATGGGCAATTGGTGTGTGGTCTGTAGGTGCTGTAATTCATGCTTTCTGCGGATTGCTTACATCAGGCATAGTGGCAGGTGAATGGACAATGAGCTTTGCAAGTGCACGTGAAGCAATATCAACTGTTGGAGATGTTTCAATGGTAGTATCAGTTAGTGTTACACTGTTTATATTTGCGCGACTCGTTCTTGCTATTGGTGAGGCAGGAAACTTCCCTGCAGCTATTAAGGCAACGGCTGAATATTTCCCTAAAAAAGACAGGGCATATGCTACAAGTTTATTTAATGCCGGAGCTCAAATTGGTGCTCTGATTGCACCATTGACTATTCCATTCATAGCAAAGGCATGGGGATGGGAAATGGCATTTGTTGTTATTGGTGCTCTTGGATTTATATGGATGGGATTTTGGGTGTTTATCTATGAGAAACCTGAAAAGAATAAAAGAGTAAATACTGCTGAGTTGGTATATATAAATCAGGATGACGAATCAGACGGTGTTACTACTACTTCAAAGGATCCTTCCGCTGGAAAGAAAGTAACTTTCAAACAAGCATTCAGACACAGACAAACATGGTCGTTTGCTATTGGTAAATTTCTGACTGACGGTGTGTGGTGGTTTCTTTTATTCTGGATACCTGCCTACCTGAGGTCTGTCTATGGCTTAGACTCTACTCAAAGTGCCCCGCATGTATTCTTGGTGTATGCAATTTCCATGATATCTGTATTTGCGGCAGGTTACTTCCCCGCCTACTTCATGAGGAAAAAGAAAATGGACCCATATCAGGGAAGAATGAGAGCAATGCTCCTTTTTGCCATGTTTCCGATACTAATCCTTTTTGCTCAGCCATTAGGCCAGATATCTGTGTGGCTTCCGGTAATAATAATAGGTATTGCAGCAGCAGCACATCAGTCGTGGTCGGCAAACATCTTCACTACCGTAAGTGACATGTTTCCAAAATATGCAGTAGGAACCATTACCGGTATTGGCGGAATGGCTGGAGGCGTTGGATCATACTTAATCAATCAGGGATCAGGTGTTCTTTTTGATTTTACAGCAAATACAAACTTAAAGTTTATGGGATTTGAGGGTATTGAGTCTGGTTACTTTATTATTTTCATGATATGTGCATTTGCTTATCTGATAGGCTGGAGCATTATGAAATCACTCGTGCCAAAATACCAACTTATCACCGAAATGTAATAATTATTATAAAAATGAATTGAGGTTAGCTTGCTAACTACAGTATATAAAAAAATAAAGGCTCCGCAGAAAAACATCTGAAAAGCCTTTATTTTTTTGTGGTCCCAACTGGGCTTGAACCAGTGACTCCCTGATTATGAGTCAGGTGCTCTAACCAACTGAGCTATGGGACCGTTTGTCATTTGACAAAAGCGGGTGCAATATTACTACTTTTTCGTTAAAACTCCAAATATGGAGCAACTTTTTATTTTTATTATTAAATTATAATATCAGGTTTTGCCTGAGTATATTTGTATTATTGAAAAAAAATTAGTGAAATTATATGTTTAAAAAAATTGTTGCCATAGAGCCAGTAAGTTTAATTCCGTCAGCAGAGGAGAAGTTGAAATTATTTGCAGAAGAGGTTATTATGCATACCAATATCCCGGAGGATGACACAGATATTGCACACCGAATAGGAGATGCTGATGCCGTATTACTAAGCTATACGACACAACTCAGCCGGTCAGCAATGGAAAAATGCCCTAATATTAAATATATTGGAATGTGTAACTCTCTCTACTCTCCTGAAAGTGCCAATGTTGATATTGTTTATGCCAATAGCAGAGGAATAACTGTTACAGGAATAAGAGACTATGGTGACGAAGGAGTGGTTGAATATGTAATAAGTGAACTCGTGCGCTGCCTTCATGGTTTTGGCCAGTCCCCCTGGGATGGTGTTGCCAGAGAAATAACAGGGCTTAAAGCAGGTATAGTTGGACTTGGCAAATCAGGAGGCATGATAGCCGATGCTTTACATTTTTTTGGTGCAGATATTAGTTACTATTCAAGAAGTGAGAAAGATGATGCAAAAGCTAAGGGGTATCGTTATCTTACACTTGACGAACTGCTTGCAGAGAGTGAAGTAATCTTCTGTTGTCTCAATAAAAACACTATCCTGATACATGCTGAACAGTTTGCAAAAATGGGAGACAGAATGATTCTGTTTAATACAGGACTCTCACCCGCATGGGATGAAGAACCATTTTTAAAATGGCTTGAAGGTGATAATTTATGCTATTGTGATACTGTTGGTGCATTAGGTGGTGAGCATCTGTTAAATCACCCCAAAACAAGGTGTATGGAGGTTTCTTCCGGAAGAACAGTACAGGCGTTTGACCGATTAAGCGAGAAGGTGCTAGATAACCTTTCGGAATTTACAGGGATAAATATTTGACAGAAAACTGAAACTAATTCTGCTCTACGCTGACTAGTTAATCAGCAGAAATATAAACTATTAAAAAACAATAGGGGAAGCAATATTCTGTAGTGTACTTACTACAGACCAGCCTGCAATTGCTGAAGTGGCACTGAAGACATCTACAACAGCATGAACCTCATCATTTTTTATCTCCACACGCTGTCTGTCACCTGTGAAATAGGGTGTCGACTCCATTGTCACCTGCAAATTATCAGGACCGACTGTAGCCAGTGAAGCTGCTACAGCCACATTAAGTCCGGTTGGAAATGTTTCAATAGCCTCACTTGCTGTACCTGAAAAGACCTCCTTTTTTGAGGTTTCCATTTCACTATCATAGTGAGATGATCCTCTCAAAGCCTTTACCCCTTTTTCGTTAAGGAACTCAGCAGTTGCATTGCCCATTAGAGTTGCTGTTCTAAGGACATCGAACCCACCGGTAGCACCCGAGGCGATATACACTTTAGTACCGTTTGCCAATGCAGTTCTTTTGACCTTTTCCAGAAAATCAATATCTGCAAAAGCACCTATTGATAATGTGATTACAGAAGTACCATTTTCTAAGGCTGAAATTGCAAACTCTTTCATAGCTGCCGGAGAAGCCGCTTCTACAAGAAAATCAGGTTTAAGAGCAAGCAGTTCAGTTAAAGATGAGCAAGGTTTACACTCACTCCCATTTTTTGTCATTTTACCTGCAAGACGCTCTGCTTTATTTTTTGTTCGGGAATATACTCCTACCAGATCATAATCAGGCAACAAGCCGGCCAATAAAGCATCAGCTACAATATCAGCCAGAAAACCACAACCAACAATTACAAGTTTCTTCATATATTAATAAATCAGATTAATTGTCAGCAGGTTCAGTCCAGTCCCCATTATCCTTAATAAGCTGTATAAGATGTTCAACAGCTTCAGCCTGAGGTATATTTTTTGCTACAAGTTGTTTTTTGCGGTACAGAGAAATCTTACCATGTTCAGCTCCTACGTATCCATAATCAGCATCCGCCATCTCACCAACTCCATTCACAATACAACCCATAACTCCTATTTTCAGATGTTTCAAATGAGAGAAATGCTTCTGCACCAGAGCGACTGTTGATTGCAGATCAAAAAGAGTTCTTCCGCAACCGGGACAAGAAATGAATTCCGTTTTACTGGTACGAACCCGGGCTGCCTGCAGAATTCCAAATGAGTATGCATCTACATCAAGAATATCAAGATTACCTTCGTTACTCATCATGATACCGTTACCAAAACCATCAAGAAAAACTGTCCCGAAATCTACTCCTGCTTTAATCTGTAAATCTTCGGCTTCATCTTCAGTATAGCTGTTCTGAAGTACTACCGGTACACGGCAATCATTATTTAAAAGAGTGTGGAAAAATGCTCTCTGCTCACCTACTCCATTTTGATGGTCAGTTGTAAGTATAACAACAACCTTAGGTACAACCTTCAGGAATGCAATAACTCTCTCTGACAATTCAGGAAGTGACAATCGAAGGAATCTCACTTCAGAGTCACAATCCTTTATTTTATCTAAAGAATCGACTGTAAAAAGCGGGAAATTATCGATCTTTTTCACCCAATGTTCAAAATCGACTATCGATTTCATCCCTTTTGGGAAGTTATCCGGTACTTTATTACCCACATAAATATAGTCAGGTATAAAATGAGGATTAATAGACATATCACTAATTTTGCTCCTGTCAGATATTACCACAGGGAGATACTCTCCTCCTACATTCCATACAGAATCAGTTTCCCGTTTATCCATAGAGAATGGAGAGAAACCTGGAAATTGTTCAGCATCTATAGGTGCATGCCCTTCAAGCTTATTGATATAATCTACCATCTTTTGAGCAACAGGTACTTCGGCTTCGGGGTCTTCACTTAGTGAAACTCTGATCGTATCACCAATTCCATCAATTAGCAGAGCACCAATTCCAACTGCCGATTTCATACGGCCGTCATCACCATTTCCGGCTTCTGTAACACCTAAATGCAAAGGAAAATGGATATCCTCTTTATCCATAGTTTCTACTAAGAGACGTACCGCCTTTGTCATCAGCAGCGTGTTAGAAGCTTTCATTGAAATAACAATATCCTTGAAATCTTCTTCCATGGCTATTCGCAGAAATTCCATGCATGACTCAACCATACCTTCGGGGGTGTCACCATACCTGGTCATTATACGATCAGAAAGAGAACCATGATTCACACCAATACGAACAGCAGTGCCATGTTCTTTACAAATATTCAGGAAAGGAACTACTTGAGACTTAATCTTCTCCAGTTCTAAAGTATACTCCTCTTCTGTGTATTCTACTTCAGCGAAAGTTTTCTGCTTATCTACAAAATTACCCGGATTTATACGCACCTTCTCAGCTATTGTGGCTGCAACATGTGCTGCACGGGGATTAAAATGAATATCTGCTGAAAGGGGCGTATTATAGCCTTTATCTCTAAGCTGCTGATGTATTTCGCGTAAATTATTAGCTTCACGCACACCTTGTGTGGTGAGCCTTATCAGGTCGGCACCGGATGCTATAATTCTCTCACACTGAGCTACACTTGCCTCAGTGTCAAGAGTATTAGTATTGGTCATTGTTTGAATAACAACCGGGTAGTTCCCGCCCATAAATATATTTCCAACTTTTACATCAACAGTCGGCCTTCTTTTATAATTGAAAAAATTCATTTGATTAAAATTATTTCCTCAAAGGTAATATTTCTATCCAATATCCGTCGGGGTCATTTATAAAATAGAGTCCCATATCTTTATTTTCGTAACAGACACAGCCCATATCTTTATGAAAAGCTCTAACTTCATCATAATCGCCTTCCACCCTTACACAAAGATGCTGTTCATTGTCACCAAGATTGTAAGCTCTGTCCCAGTCACGTAACCAGGTTAACTCAAGTGTGAATCCCGTAACATTATCTCCCATATATACCAGGATAAAAGATCCGTCTGAAGCCTCTTTTCTACGAACCTCTTTGAAGCCTAAAGCATCTTCATAGAATTTAATACTCTTTCTAAGATCAAACACATTAATATTGTAATGATCAAACCTAGCCTTAATTTCCATTATATTCTTTTCTTTTTTAATTGATATTCGTCTGAAGTTAATACTAATACGAATAATTATCTGATATGATCTAGTGCAAATATAATCAATTTATAGTTCATAAGATTGTCCATGATGAGTAATAGGCAGATACTTACTGTTATATTTTGATGCTATTTCTGCAAACATATTCACCAGGTTAAAATTCTCTCCAAAGTGCATGGGAAGAAAATAATCAGTTTTTATTCTTGATACAAACTGCTCTCCTCCCCGCATAAAATCGTTTCCTAATCGTGGATCCAGCGGGAACATAGCTACATGCAAATCTTCAGATTTTTCTGAGAGAAGCTCCAGTTCACACAGGAAATTATTTTCGTAAGTAAGAGCTTCATCCGCATCAACCTCTTCTTTCCAATGCCAGTTATTTAAATCTCCTGCATGAAAAAAAAGCTTACTCTCACAGCCTACAAGAAATGAACAACCCACATCTGTAGATCCAAACGCCTTTACTTTTATTCTATGATCACTGTACGACTCCTCTTTTCTAAGAAATAATACATTTTCAGGAAGTAACTTTTTACTCTGAAGAAGTTCTTCTGAAAATATGTATTTGATATTTTTTTTCTTTTTACTCCAGGATAAAATCTCAGGGTTAAAATGATCAGAATGTGAGTGGGAACAAAAAACGTATAAGTCTTCTTCCTTTTTCAGCAAATAATCTGTAACCCAACAACTTCCGTCACTTCTGGGAACATCTTTATAAAAATCGAATAGCAAAGATAATTCTTGAAATTCAATCAAATAGCAACTATGATATATATAAGTGATTGTCATAATAATATAATCCTAGTACTATAAACAACTGTAGAACTAAATGTTCAAAAGGTTTCACATAAAAATTGGTAAAAACCTTAAAAACTACAAGTTGTAATTATCTATAAATGAATTTTTAAGTATATAATATTTGGGTACAATTACCACAATGATTATATATTTGAAACATTAATTTGATTTTTTTGTTTTATTTGCAAAGTATTGCATGTTTCACAAAAAACTCAAATGATTATGAAAAAGTATTTAGCTGAGATGATTGGCACAATGGTGCTGGTTTTAATGGGATGTGGTGCAGCAGTTTTTGCCGGTGCTGAGCAGCCGTTTTTTACTGTAGGTACATTAGGTGTTGCATTTGCGTTTGGATTGTCTGTTGTAGCTATGGCATACACCATTGGGAGTATTTCCGGTTGTCATATCAATCCGGCAATAACATTTGGAGTGTTTCTTTCGGGAAGAATGAATGGCAAAGATGCCGGAATGTATATGTTATTTCAGGTAATCGGTGCAATTTTGGGATCTTCTGTTCTTTGGTTTCTGGCTAAAGACTCGGGATCCACTACAACCCTTACCGGGGCTAATGGATTTACGGAAGGCATGATGGTACAAGCTTTTGTGGCTGAGACAGTATTCACATTTATTTTTGTTCTGGTAGTTCTTGGAGTGACAGCAAAAAATGGACTGAATAAATTTGCAGGACTGGCTATAGGTCTGGCTTTAGTTCTTGTTCACATTGTATGTATTCCAATTACAGGTACATCTGTAAACCCTGCCCGTAGTATAGGACCTGCAATTTTTGAAGGAGGTACAGCACTGACTCAGTTGTGGCTATTTATTGTTGCACCTCTTCTTGGAGCTGCTATTTCTGCACTGGTTTGGAAAGTAATTACTGTAGAAAACAACCAGGTTACTATTGATAATTGAAGTAAAAAATAGTTGAATTTTAAACAAAGCGGAGGTGACACTTCGCTTTTTACGTATAATTATAGAACTTAATTGCTTCAGGAGTGTTTAATTATTGCACATTTATTATACATTTGCGCAGTTTTACGTAAATAACAATCATTTTTGTCTGGTAATATCATTTTTATCGGATTTATAAAATTGAAAGAATTATGACTCACAATTTATTAAAAGGCAAGAGAGGGATTATTTTTGGTGCCCTTAACGACATGTCAATTGCATGGAAAGTGGCAGAGAGAGCCGTTGAAGAAGGTGCGATAATCACTTTGTCTAATACTCCTGTAGCGGTTCGAATGGGTGAAACATCTGAGCTTGGAAAGAAACTCAATGCAGAGATCTTACCTGCTGATGCTACAAATGTTGAAGATCTGGAGATGGTTTTCACAAAATCCATGGAAATTCTTGGTGGTAAAATTGATTTTGTTCTCCACTCTATAGGTATGTCACCAAATGTTCGCAAGAAAAAAACATACGACGATCTGGATTACGATATGCTGATGAAAACACTGGATATCTCAGCAGTCTCATTTCACAAAATGTTGCAGGTAGCGCGTAAAATGGATGCTATAGAAAGGGGAGGTTCTATTCTTGCTCTTACTTATGTTGCAGCTCAGCGTGTATTTTACGGATATAACGACATGGCTGATGCCAAAGCTCTGCTTGAATCCATCACCCGCAGTTTTGGATATATCTACGGGCGCGATAAAGGAGTCAGAGTAAATACCATCTCACAGTCACCCACAGTAACAACTGCCGGAAGTGGAGTAAAAGGCATGGCCGATTTGCTGGATTTCTCAGAACGAATGGCACCTATTGGCAATGCCGATGCGGATGATGCAGCAGACTATTGCGTTGTGATGTTTTCAGATCTTACACGTAAGGTAACCATGCAGAATCTTTATAACGATGGAGGTTTTTCCAGTATGGGTATGAGTCTTCGCGCAATGAAGCAATACAGTAACGGTCTGGATTCGGATATAAATTCAGAAAATAAAGAAAGTCTGGACTAAAAAAGTTTGGTTCATAAATAAAATAGTTTCAATGAATAGATTGGAACTATTTTTTTTATGTATATATTTGTGGTTATGCTTATTAAGTTATATAATGATAATCCTAATCTGCGTGAGATAGATAAAATAGTATCTGCACTGCATGACGGAGGAATAGTAATATATCCTACCGACACCTTGTATGCTATTGGATGTGATGCCCTGAATGTTCGAGCTGTTGAGAAAATTTGTAATCTGAAAGGTATTAATCCTGAGAAAAGCAATTTATCAATTATTTG
Source organism: Fermentimonas sp. (assembly GCA_028683355.1). Taxonomy (GTDB): domain Bacteria; phylum Bacteroidota; class Bacteroidia; order Bacteroidales; family Dysgonomonadaceae; genus Proteiniphilum. The sequence goes on along the minus strand of JAQUIZ010000024.1, from coordinate 5,483 downwards.
CAACGACTTAAGCATCATGAGTGAATACGCAAAGGTTGACACTCCTACATTTAAATTAATGAAGAGAAATCTGCCTGGCCCTTTCACTTTTATCCTGACTACCACATCATCACTACCCAAAATTTATAAGAAGAAAAAAACAGTTGGTATTCGTGTCCCCGACAACGATATTATCCGCGAAATAGTAGCCAGGTTAGGCAATCCTGTATTGAGCACATCTGTAAAGGATGAAAATGATGAGATCGAATACACCACAAACCCTGAACTCATTCATGAAAAGTGGCAGGATTTTGCAGAGATTGTCATCGATGGTGGTATTGGAGGTATCGAGCCTTCAACGGTTGTTGACTGCACTTCGGGAGAACCGGTTATCATTCGACAGGGAAAAGGAGAGTTAAAATTCTGATATTTCCGCACTTCAATTAAAATATTTGATACTTTCGCAGTCTTATAATTACAAACTACATTTTAATTCTGAAATGTACAAAGTGATTATCTAATTTCTTTCTCACAAAAAATTGAATCAAATGAAAAAAATATACTTCATACTACTGGTTTTCTCATCTCTTTTATTAATATCTACATCCTGTAAAGATGAAGACAAAGTTGTAGATAAAGGAGAGCTGAAATCAGCAACTTATGATGCAGGCACAAAAACTTTTAAACTAACATATAGCAGCGGATTCACTCAATCAGTAAATGCGATAATTGACAACTCCGTTAATCCGCCTGTAGCTTCAGCCACTTTGGAAGATGGCTCACAAGTCACATTTAATAATGCTAACAGTTCGGGTGATGCAAACATTGCAACTTCTGACGAAATATCAGCAAATAAATATGTAAACGGCTGGATATATGATGAGATGTCGGTCTATTACTTCTGGAACGACAAACTTTCAAAGACTCCTAACTATTCATTATATCCTGAAGACTTCTTCGATTCAATTATTTATAAATATAACAAAACTTCTAATCCTGATGGTGACCGTTTTTCTTGGATTCAGGAAGATTATACTGAATTGTTAGGTAATCTCAGCGGAGTTGCTTCTCATGAGATAGGATTTGAATATATTTTAGTTGCTACTGACGCTACCCGTAAACAGTTTTACGCTTTAGTCCTTTACCCGATGCACGGAACAGATGCAGAAGCTAAGGGTATTGACAGGGGTAGGTTTATTACAAAAATTGATGGACAAAATATCACTTCAGAAAACTACAAAAATCTGTTTGGTGGTACAGGAACAAAAAAGCTAAGTATGGCTGATTATGTTTACGACACTACAGAAAAAGCTTATCTGCTTCAAAACTCAGGTGACGTAACCATCAATATGCATAATAGTTTTGCAGAGAATCCAATTTATCTTGATAGCATCTATTCTATAGGAGATAAAGAGATTGGTTATCTTGTTTACAACTTTTTTGCCCGTGACAATGGAGACAAAAGCAACAATTACGATATAGAGTTAATAAATAAGCTAAGTGATTTTAAATCTAAAGGGGTAAATGAGATGGTTCTAGACCTTCGCTACAACAGTGGTGGTGCAGTATCATCTGCAATTGCACTTGCCAGTGCTTTGGTTAAAAACAGATCAACAAAAAACGTACTTACTACCTCACAGTACAATGATATTGTGCACACCTCTTTGATTAAGGAGTATGGAGCTAACTATAATAAGGATTACTTTATCGATAAAGTTATGGGTACCTCAGTTCCAATTCCTGAACTAAATTTACCACGCCTTTATGTGTTAACTTCGGGCTGGACTGCTTCTGCAAGTGAGTTTATCATAAACGGACTTAAGCCTTATATGGATGTGATCCTTATTGGAGAAACAACTTATGGCAAAAATGTTGGGTCTATTACATTATATGAAGAGAATGACCCAAAAAATAAATGGGGAATGCAGCCAATTGTAGTTAAATTTGCAAACAGCTTAGGTTTTTCAGATTTCACTGCAGGATTCGCTCCTAATTATGAAGTTGATGAATTTGAGAATCTTTACCTTTATGAATTTGGTGACAGTAATGACCCACTTCTTGGTACAGCATTGTCAAATATAACAGGTAAGACAAGTTTCACTCGTTCAGCATCAGCAATTTCTACTCCGTTTCGTTCTGAACAAATAAATGAAAAAATATCTATAGATGACCGCGAAAAATCCCACAGATTTGAAATGTATGATGATGTTCGCGGGAAAGATATCAGAAAAATTATGAATAAATAGTTTTGTTGGTGTAATACCCTACACCAACACTTCTTCTGAAGTAATAAAATTGGATTCTATATAATCCTCAAACTTATTAGGTATATCATCCATAATTGAGTAAAGCTCTTCCAAAGTATTTGCTCTTAGCATTGCTATTCTGGTTGATTTAAATTCAGGAATACCTTTAAAGAGTGGAGTCGCAGCAAGATGCCGGCGCATATGCAGTATACCCCGCATTTCATCAAGTCTGTTTACACTCTCTTGTACATGCTGTTTTAATATATTCAGATACCATCTGAATGATCTCTTTGGCAGATGCTCGCCATTTTCAAGGAAATATTTTATTTCTTCAAAAATCCACGGGGCACCAATACTGCCTCGGCCAACCATGATTGCATCAACACCAGTTTCATCAAATCGCTGTTTTGTAATTTCGGGTGAGGTTACATCACCATTTCCTATTATAGGTATATGAATCCGTGGATTGTTCTTAACATCTCTAATTAACGACCAGTCGGCTTCTCCCTTATACATCTGAGAACGGGTACGTCCATGAATAGTTAAAGCTGCAATTCCGCAATCCTGAAGTTGTTCAGCCAGACGAACAATAATCCTTGAATCATCGTCCCAGCCAAGCCTGGTTTTTACAGATACCGGTTTATTTACTGCCTTTACTACCTTCTCGGTAATATCTAGCATTATATCAGGGGTTCGCATCATTCCTGAACCGGCACCTTTTCCTGCTATCTTTCTGACAGGACAACCAAAATTGATATCAATAATATCCGGATTTGCCTCCTCACATATTTTAGCAGCTTCAACCATTGTATCAGGATCACTGCCGTATATCTGTATACCAATCGGACGTTCCTCTTCACTAAAAAGGATCTTTCGCTTGGTCTTTTTGATTTCCCTTATCAGTGCATCGCTTGAAATAAATTCAGTATAAACCATATCAGCACCAAACTGCCTGCAAAGCAATCTAAATCCGATATCTGTAACATCCTCCATTGGTGCCAGAAAAACCGGCCTTTCTGGAAATTCTAAATTAGCGATTTTCATATAAATAAAACTATTTACCTAATAGGTATAATGTGGGACGCCCATTAAACAAGTTTCTCCAGCCACTCCTTCTCGTTAAAACCAACAAGCACAAAGTCATCACCAACTACAATAGGGCGTTTTACCACCATCCCGTTTGATGCGAGTATATCAAGCAATTCACTACGAGAAGCCGTTTTAACCTTCTCTTTCAGGTTATTTTCCCTGTAAATCATTCCTGATGTATTGAAGAACCTACTGATAGGCAGACCGCTTTTATCTATCCACTCAGAAAGTTCTTCTTTCTTTGGGTTGTCTTCAACTATATGCCTGGCATTAACTTCAACACCATTTTCTTCAAGCCATTTGGAGGCTTTACGGCATGTGCCGCATTTTGGATAATGTATAAAAAGTGGTTTCATATTTCTGAGCTATGATTTCTACGTTGCAAAGATAATCAATGAGTTGGAATAAATAAAACAGAGACTTAATTCAAATCCATTGTAATATTATTCATTTTAAGAGGTGAAACGTATGATTCTGAATCTTCGGCAGTCAGGGATACTGAATGATAATCTTTTCTCTGCAATTTCAGAGGAGTTAAATTGTTTTCATAAATTACCCATTCATTTAATGGAGTGATCCTATAAGATAATTCATTCTCGTATCCGTTATAATATTTTATAACTAATTGATTCACTCCTTTTTTTAACGGTAAAAGTACAATCTCCTCCTGCGATTTAAGTCGTTCAGGCGACAAGTGTGCAGTAACATAATTGCCATTCATTAAAATGTATACGCCGTTACCTGAAGCTAACTTCACTGCAACTGTCTGATCGAGGTCAGACTCAATCTCCTGCAGAAAAACAATACTCTGTCTTGGCGAAATTCTCTCTGTATACGTTTCTCCATATTTAAAACCTGCAACTTCCTTCCAGTCATTAGTTGCATCTTTTGAAAGTTGATCTGCTTCTATAAAATTTATCCCCTCTTCTTCGAGATTTCCAAAAACACCTCTGCCGGGTTTTCTGTAAAGTTTACTCCATGAGACAGAGCCCTTAGGTGTAGTCATAATTTTCTGACCGGCTGGTTTTAGTGTAACTGTTTGCTCTTCTCCATCTATTTCAAGTGTAAGACTTCTACCAACCTCACTCTCAGTGAAACTAATTTTTGGAGTTACATTGTTTCTTCTCGTTTTAAATGCCCAATCGTAACCTATCAGGCTCTTATATCCTGCATAATAGTTAAGACTTGAATGGCCAAATACCGGCATACTATTTTCCGTATTTAGTTTGCCATTTGTGATTAAAGCAGAAGGCTTTATAGTGAAACCATTTACAAAGCTAATTTTTATTATAGGGGTTAAAGACTTACTGCCAACCCCCATGTCAAACTCAGTAGCCGCGTCAGTTATATTACCGGTGTTAATCTCTAACCGATCTCCTTTTTGAGTGAATGAAAGGGAGTTACCCGTTGATAATAACTCCACACCTTTTACTTTACCATTAAACCCGGACAATTCAATTTTTGATGAATTTGGTGCTTTGCTTATAAAAGCATAGATATTATCATTTTTAGTTGTAACATCTCCCCATTCATAAGAGTAATGAAAAGGATTAGCTTTTGCTCCGTAGATTGCCTCACTATTATTACTAATCCACTCACCAACTCCAAGAAGGACATCTTTTTCAAATTCAACAATTGAACCATCGCCGCGGGGACCGATATTAAGCAGGTAATTTCCACCTCTGCTTATCACTTTTATCAGACTGGATATCTTCTCTTCAACTTTATCAAGAACATCTCCGCGAACCTGCCATGACCTGTAGCCCCATGTTTCGTCAAACATAGATGCAGCTGTCTGCCAGGGGATGCCCATCTTATAGTCGGGATACTCATTATCAGCCATAACAGCAAAGTCCACATAATCATTGCCCAACCTGCCACTTATCATACAACCCGGCTGCAGGCGGTTTACCACCTCATATAGTCCCTTACTTTGTGTGGGAGTAAGTGATCCCATATCAAACCAGATCTCTGAAATATCACCATAATTGGTCATAATTTCTTCCACTTGTTTCAGGTTAAACTCATAATGCTCATCAGTAAGTGGATCTGCATTATGACTCGAAATAGGATAAGCATGAGGATAATGCCAGTCGATTAATGAGTAATAAACACCAAAACCGATTCCGCCCCTTCGGCATGCATCGGCCAGTTCCTTCATCAAATCCT
>JAQUIZ010000023.1:22024-29355 GCA_028683355.1 Fermentimonas sp. | reverse complement strand
AGTGGATCTGCATTATGACTCGAAATAGGATAAGCATGAGGATAATGCCAGTCGATTAATGAGTAATAAACACCAAAACCGATTCCGCCCCTTCGGCATGCATCGGCCAGTTCCTTCATCAAATCCTTTGAGTATGGAGTAGCATCAACAATATTAAAATCAGTATAAGCGGAATGGTACATACAAAAACCATCGTGATGCTTAGAAGTAAAAATTATAGATTTCATTCCCGCAGCCTTAGCTAATGCTACCACACTGTCGGGATTCCATTTTACCGGATTAAACTCATTTGCGGTTTCTCCATACCAGTCACTGAAGATACCGGCAAAAGACTGAATCTGTTCACTATATCCAAGTTTTACGGGATTATCCTCATAAACACCGCCGTAAACAGAGTACAGGCCGAAATGAATAAACATAGAAAACTTTTGCTCAATCCACTCTTTTGAAGGTTTTATAATTTGAGTGTCATGCTTAACTTTTGCAGTAAGAGGAAGAACACATAAGAACAATATTGTTATTATTTTCAGTTTCAGACTAAACTTTGATTTCATAAGAATTTGATATTTCATTTGTAGAACTACAAATTTAGGGAAAAAACTTCACTTTTCTCTACCCAAAATCCTATCTAGCTCTTACCTTTTTCTTAGTTTGCTCTTACCTCGCTCTCTTAATAGCTTTTTATAATAAAGTTATGTAAGAGGAATTTATTACTTATTTAATGCATTTGTTACTTCATTTATCATCTCATGTACCGAGGTAATCCCTCCCCCTGCCAAATACCAAATTTCAGGATTCAAATAATAAATCTTATCATTCTTTGCTGCTTTTGTTTCTTTAATCAATGGGTTTTCAATTTCTGTCTTATTCGTAACAGTGTTATCAACCACTCTGCTGCGGTCTATGATAAAAATAATATCCGGGTTTACTTTTTGAATAAATTCACTCGAAACAGGATTACCATGTCTATGTGCGCTTAACCCTTCTGTTGCTTCAGAAACTCCTAACACATCATGAACAATACCAAAACGTGAGCCGCTGCCATAAGCGCTAAACCGTCCACGGTTATATAACAGGATTAATGCCTTTTCATTAGAACCGGTGGTTATTCTTTTCGTCTCCTCAATCTTAGAGCGAATTTCTGCTTTTGCTGCATCTATCTCCTCCTTTTTATCAAATAGCAGAGCCAAATCATCAAGATTTTCTTCAAATGCTTCCACAAAGTTACCTGCATCAACAGGCGCAGGGTATAAAACAGGTGCTATAAAAGAAAGCTGATCATAGAATTCTAACAATCGTTGTCCCATTATTATCAAATCAGGCTGAGCTTCATTTATCTTTTCAAGATTTACCTCAGTAATACTGCCAACGTCTACAATCGAGGGATCATTGTATTTAATCAAGTGATCAGGCAGCCCTGTTTTAGGAACGGCAACCGGTTTTATTCCTAAGTAGTCGAGATTCTCAAGTGCAGAAAAATCCAATACTACAACTCTCTGTGGATTACTATTCACCTCTGCAGTACCCAGGGAGTGAATGACAGTAACCTTTTCGCCGTTAGCATCTTCACTTCTATCTCTTTTTTGATTGTTGCCTGAACAATTTATTAAAATAAAAGAAAAAATGAGTATTGATAATATGCTTAAACTGGTTTTATTTTTTTTCATAACTGGTTTATTATTGATTACATTTTAGAAATAATTACAGATCCTTTTACTGTCAAACTCACATATCTTGATGTTTATATCAAAAACATCCTTTAAAACATCCTCCCTTATGATATTTTCTGTAGTGTCGTGATAAATAATCTTACCATTCTTAAGCGCAACTATATAATCTGAGTAGTGTGAGGCAAAATTTATATCATGCAATACTATGATAATTGTTTTACCAAGCTCATCAGCAAGCTTACGCATTATCTTCATAGTTTGCACCGAATGTTTCATATCCAGATTATTAAGAGGTTCGTCCAGCAAAATATACTCAGTATCCTGAGCAACTACCATTGCCATGTATGCTCGCTGTTTTTGTCCACCGCTCAACTCATCTAAATAGGAATGCTCAATCTCCTTAAGATTAAGAAAATCAATTGCCCTGTCCACCATCTTATTATCTTCTTTTGTAAGCTTTTCCTGTGAATAAGGGAACCTGCCAAACGAAACCAGCTCACGGACTGTTAATTTCAGTCTTACGTGATTTGACTGCTTAAGTATTGACAGTCTCTGAGCCAGCATCTTACTTTTATATTCGGTTACATTTTTTTCATCAACCAAAACTACTCCGCCATCTTGTGAGAGTAAACGGCTGATAACAGAGAGCAGAGTACTTTTTCCTGCACCGTTACCCCCAATTAATGAAGTAATTTTCCCTTTGTTGAACTGCATGCCCACCCTATCGAGAACTACTTTATCTCCATATTGTTTTGTAATTTCCTGAACTTCAATCATAATTTTTTAACCCTTAAAAGTAAGTACATAAAATAAAACCCACCTATAATATTTATTATGGCACTTATAGGGACAGATAGATTAAATACCCGTTCCATAAAAAACTGTCCGATAAGTAGTGCTATGGCAGATACTAAAAAACAAGCTGTTATTATGATACTGTGTTTATGAGTCTTAAACAGCTCGTAGGTAAGGTTTGTTACCAGCAAACCAAGAAAAGTAATCGGTCCCACCAATGCTGTGGAAACCGAAACTAGAATGGCTATGAAAACAAGAAAGATCTTTACTGCCCTATTATAATTAAGACCCAGGTTAATAGCCTGATCTCTCCCCAAGGCCACGACATCAAGATATTTAGCCATCCTGAATCCTATAAACAAAATTATCACCATTATTACCAAAGAAGGCCATAGCAGGTCAGTGTTTATCTTGTTGAATGTAGCAAACATCTTGCCCTGAATTATAAAAAAATCATTAGGGTCAATCAAAAGCTGCATAAAAGAGCTTAAGCTTGAAAAAAGAGTCCCAAGTATAATTCCTACCAATAAAAGGAGGTAAAGATTATCTTTTCCTTTTTTATAGATCATAAGATACAGGAGAAATGAAAAAGTAATCATACCCGTTACTGAAATCAGAAAGTTATCAACATGACTTAAAACCTTAAATGTCTGATCTCCATAAATGAATACTATAACAGTCTGTATCAGAAGATAAAGAGATTCAAAACCCATAATTGATGGAGTGAGAATCCGATTATCTGTAAGCGTTTGAAATGTGACGGATGAGAATGCAACACATCCCGCAACAACAATAATTGCAATCACTTTTATTCCTCTGAAACGAAGAGCGAACTCCCAGCTGTTTCCCATTTTATAAAACAGGAAAAGTGCAACACTCCCGATCAGTAATATCAGTGCTGTCAAGAGGCCTCTTCTTAAAACTAACGCTTTCTCCATATCAATAAAAAAAGAAAAATGATTGAGCCAAAGACACTGACAGTTACACCAATAGGCACCTCATACGGATATATTACCACTCTGCCTAAAATATCACAAATCAAAAGAAAGACAGCTCCCGATAATGCTATCAGAGGTAAAGTCTTCTTTAGATTATCACCGAATATTAAACTTACAACATTAGGAATAATCAGTCCCAAAAATGGAATAGCACCCGCTGTAATAACTACAGAACTTACCGTAAGGGATACACAAAACAGACCAATATTCATTATGGAATTGTAGTTAAGTCCCAGGTTCTTCGAAAACTCCTCTCCCATACCTATAACAGTGAACTTATTAGCATAAAAATATGTAATAAGTATGGCTGGCAATGTGAGATATATCAATTCATAACGTCCCTGTAGAATACCGGAAAAGTCGCCCATCATCCAGGCGTTTGAGTCCTGAACGATATTTAGTTGTACGGCAAAAAAAGTTGAAACAGAACCTATAATACCTCCAAACATAAGTCCCACTAACGGAACAAAAACTACATTTCTATGCTTTATCTTCCTCACTATTGCAAGAAAAATCATACTCGCAAAAAATGTAAACAAGAATGCAGACAACATTTTAAGAGTCATACCGGCATTTGGAGTAAAGATGAAAAAAATCAGTAGCCCCATTTTTGCTGCTTCAAGGGTGCCGGCAGTAGTTGGAGATACAAACTTATTCTGTGTCATCTGCTGCATGATAACACCTGAAATACTCATGCCAACTCCTGCCAATATAAGTGCAGCAGTGCGTGGTATTCTGCTTATAGATATTAGGGATATTTTCTCAATATCCCAACTGATGATATCAGCTACAGTAATATCTGCAACTCCCACAAAAAGGGATACCACAGCCAATAACAGCAATATAATCGATAGAACGGCAATTCTCAAGTAAACTTCTTTTTTTATAATAAAAATTGAAGGCCGGTAATTATGTTTTACCGGTCTTCAATATCTCTTATTAAACAGATAACATTATTATTCTAACAGTATCAAAGGTAATAGTTAAGCAATTTGGCTTCAATACCTAAAACTAAGTAAAAATCAATCATTTTACTCAAAAAACTAATTATAAATAGGCATACTAAGCAACTATCCGCTGGAGGATGTCTAAAACCAGCTCATTATATAACGCCATGATTGCACCAATCATACCATATGGGATAAAAAGGTGATAAGGTAGTGGTTAGCTCACCTGAAGTTCCTTTCCCTATAGCAGTACGCTATGCTTGGGCAGACAACCCTGTTTGTAATCTCACCAATGAAGCTGACCTGCCTGCCTCACCTTTTAGGACTGATGATTGGCCGGTACTTACGATATCTAATAAGTAGTAATTCTTTCTACAGCTTCAATAGTTTTTTCAAGGCTATTGAAAGCTGTTAAACGGAAATATCCCTGACCTTTAGACCCGAATCCAACACCTGGAGTACCCACGATATGGCATTTATTTAGCAGGTGATCAAAAAAGTCCCAAGAATTTAGGCCTTTAGGACATTTCATCCACACATATGGAGAATTTTCTCCTCCGAAAACTATCCATCCTTTATTTATCAAACCATTACGAATAATGTTTGCATTTTTCATATAGTATGAAACCAATTCTCTAACTTCTATCTGTCCTTCAGTTGTGTAGGTGGCTTCTGCTGCCCGTTGCACAATATATGGTGTACCGTTGAATTTAGTAGACTGTCTACGATTCCACAAATTATTAAGACTAATCTCTGATCCATTTGTTAATCTTGTTTTCAATAATTTAGGCACAACAGTGTAACTACATCGCAGACCGGTAAATCCTGCATTTTTTGAAAAAGATCGGAATTCTATAGCACACTGTTTGGCATTCTCAATTTCATATATCGATTTAGGAATATTTTCATCCTGAATATAGGCTTCATAAGCTGCATCAAAAAGTATCAAGCTCTCATTCTCCAGAGCCCAATCAACCCACCTTTTAAGCTCAGTCTTTGTCATTACAGTACCTGTTGGATTATTTGGATAACAGAGGTATACAATATCAACCTGCCCTTCTGGTAATTGAGGTAAAAAGCCATTATTTTCTTCACACTCCAATAAAAGAATTTTATTAGAGGGTCCTATTCTCATTATAGTAGTATCCAGATAAACCGGATATACCGGATTAGTTATGGCAACTACATTGTCTTCTCCTAAAATATCACTAATATTACCTGTATCACTTTTAGAACCATCACTTATAAAGATTTCATCCGGTGAAATTTCAACACCTCTCCGGAGATAATCAATTTCTACAATTTTATCCCTCAAAAAACTATAGCCTTGGTCAGGACCATAACCTTTAAATGTTTCCCGGCTTCCCATCTCCTCTGCAGAAGTGTGAATTGCTTTAATGACCGAAGATGGTAACGGCAGGGTCACATCGCCTATACCAAGACGAATAAGATCTGCACCCGGGTTAGTGAATTTGAATTGTTCCACTTTATTAGCTATCTTACTAAACAGGTAACTATCATTTAGATATAGATAATTTTCGTTGATTTTAAACATTAGATTTCTCCTTTAAATACAAAATGTGCATCTCCGGTAAGATAAACTTCCTTTGATGGCTTATCCCATAACACTTCAAGCTGCCCACCTCTCATACTTACTTTTGCTCTGGGTTTACATCTTCCTGTAACACTTCCTGCAACAACAGCAGCACACGCACCACTGCCGCAAGCGAGGGTTTCACCGCTTCCTCTTTCCCAAACTCGAGTATTAATATGTTTTGAATCAATTACTTCAACAAACTCAACATTTGTCCGATTTGGAAAAAGGTTTAGGTGCTCAATCTTTGGTCCGATTTTTTCTATTTCAAGTGATTCAATGTTATGTGTAAAAATTACTGCATGTGGGTTACCCATTGAAACAAATGTTATTCTAAATTTCTGTTCATCGAACTGAATCGGATAATCTATCATTTCATTTAGAGCCAGCTGAAAATATCCTTGGGGTACGGCATCTTTTGCAGAAAGAATTGCTTTTCCCATATTTACTTGAATCAGTTCTACTTTATTTGTAGAATTATTAACCTTAAGTGCAAGATGCTTAATGCCCGACTTTGTACTTAAGCTTATTTCATTTTTACGGGTCATCCCTCTTTCATACAGATATTTGCCTACACAACGCGCAGCATTACCGCACATTAACCCTTCACTACCATCTGCATTAAACATCAACATAGAGAAATCGGCTTCAACAGAAGGTCCAATAAGAACAATTCCGTCACTCCCAACACTAAAATGTCGTTCACTCAACCTTTTTGATAACTCACAAGGATTTTCGACTTTCTCTTCTAAAAGATTAATATAGATATAATCATTACCAGCCGCATGCATTTTTTCGAATCTCATACCAATCATTTAAAAAAAACACTTGCGTGATTCCATAGAATCAGGCAAGTGTTTTAAGATTATACTCAACAAACGACTATTATGTAGACATTTGCTCTTTATCTTACAAAGATATATCTTTTTTCTGTTTTTTGCATCATATATATAGAAATGTGTTATTATTTATAGGTAATCCATTTCATCATCTCTTTAAAAGATGGTTTTTTGCCATACATCAATATCCCAACTCTGTATATCTTTGCAGCAAATATTGAAATTAATAAAAATGTTCCATAAAGTAATACCAGAGACAACAGTATTTCCCAGAAAGGAATACCGAAAGGAATTCTTACCATCATAACAATTGGTGATGTAAAAGGAATCAAGGAGGTCCAGAATGCTAAAGGACCATCCGGGTTACTAACGCTATAGAAGCCCGCAAAGAAAGCAAACATGATCAGCAAGGTTACAGGTGTCATATACTGACTTGTATCTTCTTCACTATCAACAGCCGAAGCAAACATTGCAAAAATTGATGCGTA
>JAQUIZ010000023.1:0-21924 GCA_028683355.1 Fermentimonas sp. | reverse complement strand
TCCCGAGTCTGCTTTCTGAATCCTGTTGATCTGCTTTGCCTATTATCTGAAATTCAAATTGATCAGTTGACTCCAGTAAAGGCGCATAAATACCTGTATTATCAATCACTGCTACATTCTTAATGCTTCCGTCATTCAGCGTAGATAGCCAAAGAGGAACAAGAGATAATGCCACCATAAGAAATGGCATGAGTAGTGTAAGAATTATAAAGGATTTTTTTCTTACTCTTGTAAGATATTCACGTTGTATTATTAAACTTAAACTGGTCATTTTTTAATATACTTATAATGGACTGTTATTTTTATCTTTTGTAACTGTCTTGATAAAGACATCATTCATGGTTGGCAGTTCTTCATCGTAACTTACTACTTCATATTTGTCGAAAATCAACTTTGCAAGATCGTTATTACTGATTCCGTTTAATTTCTTTATTCGCAAATCTATGAATTCATGGTAAGGTTCTTTCGATAATAGTTCAATTGATGGGTGCTCCATATCAAAATCGTCTCCCAATATACGAAAGCGGAAGATATTTGGTCTGTTATCTTTACGTATATTAAAGACGTTTCCCTGTAGGACTACCTGCGACTTATTAATCAGAGCAATATTGTCACACAACTCTTCTACTGATTCCATATTATGTGTAGACAGAATAATTGTCTTCCCCTCATCTTTCAAACGAAGCATTTCATTTTTCACAATATCAGTATTAACCGGGTCGAAACCGCTAAACGGCTCATCAAAAATAAGCAGATCAGGATTGTGGATAACGGTGGAAATAAATTGCACTTTTTGCTGCATACCTTTTGATAATTCTTCTACTTTCCTGTTATACCAATCCATGATATCAAACCTCTTGAACCAAATCATCAGTTCGCGGTGTGCTTGCTTTTTCGTCATTCCGCGTAACTGAGCAAGATAGATCGCTTGCTCTCCTACTTTCATTTTTTTATACAATCCCCGCTCTTCAGGCATGTAACCTATATTATAAATATCATCCCTTACGGAATGCCTGCCGTTGATCATAACTTCACCACTATCAGGAGCAGTAATGCGAGTAATTATACGAATCAAGGTTGTCTTCCCGGCACCATTGGGACCTAATAAACCGAATACCGTTCCCTTTGGTACACCTACACTCACCTTATTCAACGCCAAGTGATTAGCGTATTGTTTTACTACATCATGTGTTTCTAAATACATGTTTAAATATTTAATCTTATCTAATATTTTAATACAATCCTCTCTCCCAGTTCTTTCGCCAACACTTTCTTAATTTCCTGTAGCTGCTGTAATTTAGAGATATACGTTGAGTAATCATCCGGATTACTTTTTTTAATTTCCTCTTTTAACTCATCTATTTTAGTCAGCACATAGGCATTTTTAAGCTCAGTTGTTGCCCTGGGAACATGGTTCTGCAGTAGATTTTGCTCCAGTAAACGTGAATTCTTGTCACCAACCTCTTCTCCCAGAATTTTTGAATGAATTTTACTCAGATGATACCTGTCACTCAGCAATTCAGAAGCAAGCTTACTCACTTTAGGGTCAGGATAATTCAGAAAGAAGTGTGCAGAATCGAATTTTTTGTTATCTATATTACTTACAGCCTCATCAAGCATTAACTGATAAAGTTCATTAATAAAACTTATATTGTCACGTTCCAGGTCGAAATGTACAAATTCAGTTACACCCGGTCCCTCTTCAATCAATACATCCTCCTCAATAACTGTTTTACCATCTTTTCTCTTACGCTTTTCAAACTTCTGATACAAAGGTGTATTTCCATATCTCACAATATACCTAAGTATCTCTCTTTCATAACGATCGTAAGGATTCTTTGCTGCAGCTTTTTTATTGGTCCGATTGCTTGTTTTACTGGTGTCATCAATTTCACTTATTGCAATCTCACCAACTTTCGTTAACTCTCTATCCCTCTGATCCTTTTTCTTCTCCCAAATACTTCGTCTGATTTTATTGATTTCTGCAATTAATACACGCTCCTGCATATTCAGCAATTGAGAACATTCTTGTATGTAAACCGATCGGGTAATTGTATCGGGTATTAAAGCAATGCTGTTGACTATATTTGAAATCATACCAGCCTTTTTGATAGGATCGTCGGCTACTTCCTCAATAAGCAGTTCAGTTTTAAAGCGAATGAAATCAGTCTCGTTCTCAGTAATATATTTCTGAAAGCTCTCTGCATTCTGTTTTTTTGCAAATGAATCAGGATCTTCTCCTTCAGGCAGGAGTACAACCTTTACATTCATTCCATCTTCAAGCAGTAGATCGATACCTCTTAAAGCTGCATTTATACCTGCTGTATCGCCATCATAAATCACAGTTATATTTTCTGAGAATCGGTGAATCATACGAATCTGCCCATGTGTTAAAGCAGTTCCGGAAGATGCAACCACATTTTCTATACCTGCCTGATGCATCGACAATACATCTGTATAACCTTCTACAAGAAAACATTTATCCTGCTTTACAATAGCACTTTTGGCAAAATAGATACCGTATAACTCTTTACTCTTTGAATAGATTTCACTCTCTGGAGAATTTACATACTTGCCTGTATTCTCTGCCTTCTTAAGGATACGTCCTCCGAACGCGACTACCTTTCCGGAGAGTGTGTGCACAGGAAATATAACTCTTCCGCGAAACCTGTCATACAGTGGCTGATTATGCTCACCACCGGCAGAGAGGCCGGTTTTAATTAAATAGTCACGGATATAACCTGCTTTTTGTGCCTCGACAGAAAAAGCATCTCTTTGTTCAAGACTATAACCAAGCTGAAATTTATTGATTATATCATCCCTTAATCCTCGTTCACGGAAATATGAAAGTCCGACCGCCTTGCCCTCCGGATGTGTATGAAGTGTTTTTACAAAATAATCTTTTGCATATTCATTAAGGATAAACATACTCTCACGATCACTCTGAGCTTGCTTCTCCTCATCCGTGAATTCTTTTTCTACTACCTCAATATTATATTTGCGTGCGAGATATTTTAATGCTTCATAATATGACAATTGCTCATGTTTCATTATAAAGTGAATGGGAGATCCTCCTTCACCACAAGCGAAACATTTACAAATATTTTTAGCAGGGGATACATAAAAAGAAGGATTCCTGTCCTCGTGAAAAGGGCATAATCCAACCATATTTACACCTCTCCTGCGAAGCGTAACAAAATCAGACACCACATCAACTATTTGTGCGCTGTCCTGAATACGGCCTATAGTAATCTGATCAATCATAACAGAAGTACGAAATTACTTATTAATATTGTTAAAAAAGTGATTTTTGAAAATATATTCATACATTTGTACTGCACAAGTTTATTTCAGATACTATAAAAAAATTTTAAGATGGATGCTATTAACTGGTCGAACTTATCATTCGGCTACATGAAAACCGACTACAACATACGCAGTTACTTCAAAGACGGCAAATGGGGTGAACCTCAATCAGAAACATCAGAATTTCTAAATCTTCATATGGCAGCTACTTGTCTTCATTACGGACAGGAAGTATTTGAAGGGTTAAAAGCATTTCGCGGTAAAGATGGCAAGATACGTATTTTCAGGATGCGCGAGAATGCACTCAGATTACAATCATCTTGCAGAGGAATAATGATGGCAGAGTTACCGGTAGAGCTATTTGAAGAGATGGTTGCTCTTGCTGTAAGAAAAAACTCTCGTTTTGTGCCTCCTTATGAAAGCGGAGCGTCACTGTATATCCGTCCTCTTCTTATAGGAACAAGTGCTCAGGTAGGAGTGAAACCAGCTACTGAATATACATTCATCATCTTCGTGACACCTGTAGGTCCTTATTTCAAAGAAGGCTTTAAACCAACACCTATGGTAATTCTGCGTGAATACGACCGTGCTGCTCCACTTGGCACAGGTACATTCAAGGTTGGCGGTAATTATGCTGCCAGTCTGGTTGCCGGAGAAAAAGCACACGAACTGGGTTATTCTGCAGTTCTTTATCTTGATGCAAAAGAGAAAAAGTATATAGATGAGTGCGGACCGGCTAACTTCTTCGGGATTAAGGATAATACCTACATTACTCCAAAATCAACATCCATTCTACCATCAATCACAAATAAAAGCTTAATGCAGCTGGCTGAAGACATGGGACTGAAAGTGGAACGACGTCCGGTGCTGGAAGATGAACTGGCTACATTTGAAGAAGCCGGAGCATGTGGTACAGCAGCCGTGATAAGTCCTATTTTGCGGATAGATGATATCAGCGAAAACAAGAGTTATCATTTTTGCAAGGATGGAAATGCAGGTCCAATCAGCGAAAAACTGTACCGTAAACTACGTGCTATACAGTATGGCGATGAACCTGACAAATATGGCTGGGTAACAGTATTGGATTAAAGGAACTACAAATTGCTCCATGATTTAAAGGGGTGGATGGACAGAAATGAATTATAATACCTTACATTTCCGGTAACCTCTACCCCAAGCCATTCCGGCTTCTCAAAGACCTCATCTTCATCCTCAAGCTCAACTTCAGCAATTAAAAGTCCTTCATTTTCTCCGTAAAACTCATCAACTTCAAAGGTATGATCACCAGCTTTTATAAGATAGCGGGTTTTATCTAATACGCCTTCTTCACATAATTCAAGCATCTCTTCAGCATCAGGGACAGGTATTTCGTATTCCCATTCATGTCTTTTTAATTTGCCCTCAACCAAGGCACTTTTTACTGTGATATATGCTTTTTCCCCCTTCACCCTGACACGAATAACACTTACACCCGAAAGTGATAAATATCCCTGTTTGATCCTGAAACTCTTATATGCCTTTGATTTATATTCCCCGTTAACAAGAAATTTTCTCTCTATTTCATATCCCATAGTGCTGTTTTTTTTCAAAGGTATCACTAAAATATATATAAAAAAACTATGTCCCTAAGTTCCCGTAATCACTACGAAAAAATAAAAACATAGTTAAGATTTTGGTTGGATTAAATAAAAAATCAATGCGCGTAATTCTATTTTCATTCAATAATCCAATACAAAAATATAGCTACAAATCATACCGGAATTAGCTATTTGGGAGTATTTCGCATTTTGAGTAAATTTTCCACAAAAAGTCAAAACAATATAATATTTAGACTTTGTTTCTAATACCTTTATCTTAAAGATAAATATTATATCTTTGTTTATTATTAAATTAACAGAACATATCATGTCTAAAAATAAGATTGTAACCACTGCCATCGGGTTAGCTGCATTTACCTCTTTTTATGCACAGGACAGGCCAAATGTGGTTTTTATAATTACTGATGATCTGGGTTATGGCGATCTTAGTTGCTATGGCCAGGAAAAATTCGAAACTCCAAATATAGACAGGCTTGCTTTAAATGGCACAAGATTCACCAGAAGCTATTCAGGAACAACCGTTAGCGCTCCTTCACGCGCAAGTCTCCTGACAGGCTTACATACTGGTAATGCACCAATCAGAGGCAACAGAGAAATTCAGCCCGAAGGTCAGGCTCCGCTACCGGCAGACTCATATACATTATTCCGACTTTTTAAAGAGTCAGGTTATACAACCGGAGCTTTTGGCAAATGGGGATTAGGATATCCCGGGTCAGCAGGAGATCCGGTGAATCAAGGTGTAGATCATTTCTTTGGATATAATTGTCAGCGCTTGGCTCATAACTACTACCCTAGTCACCTTTGGAACAATGAAACTAAAGTTGAGCTGCCTGAAAACGACAATGGCAAGTTTGGCATCTATTCTCAGGATCTGATACAAAAGAAAACACTTGAATTCATTGAAAAACAGAAAGAGAATCCTTTCTTTATGTATGTTCCAATTGTCTTACCACATGCAGAACTTGTTATCCCTGAAGATAGTATTATACATGAACTTAGAGGTAAATTCCCTGAAACACCCTTTAGAGGAACAGATTCAGGCCCACAATTCAGAAAAGGGGGATATATGTCACAGGACTATCCTCGTGCAACTCACGCAGCGATGGTCAAGAGAATAGATATTTATGTGGCACAGATTATAGATAAGCTCAAAGAAGAAGGGCTATATGACAATACACTTATAATATTTACAAGTGATAATGGTCCTCACAGAGAGGGAGGTGGTGACCCCGACTTCTTCAACAGTAACAGCATTTATCGTGGTTATAAAAGAGATCTTTATGAAGGTGGAATCCGAGTACCTACAATAATTTCATGGCAAGGTAAAGTTGCTGCAGGAGCAGAAAACAATTTCCCGTTCGCTTTCTGGGATTACCTGCCAACATTCGCAGAGATATTAGAAGTTGAACCTGAAACAAAAACCAATGGAGTAAGTATACTCCCTACATTGCTTGGTAATGACGGGCAGAAAGAGAGGGATTACTTCTATTTCGAGTTTCAGGAGTCAGGTGGACGACAAGCAATTATCAAAGAAGATTGGAAACTACTGCATCTAGATATTCGTAATGGGGGAATTTATGAACTCTATAATATTGCTTCCGACCCGTCAGAGAATCATAATCTAATAACTCTCTATCCTGAAAAGGCTGAAGAATTAAAAGAAATAATGAAGAATGCGAGGACTGATGATCCAAACTGGCCCCTCTTTTAATCAAAAAAACATAAAATGAAAAAGATCATATCCCTTTTATCGGCTTCTATTGTTGCAAGTCCAATAATTGCAAGCAGCGTTTCTGAAGGAGAATCTTCTCAATCCATTGATATCAACACTGACTCCAGACCAAATATTGTTTTAATTTATGCAGATGATATTGGATACGGAGACCTCTCCTCTTATGGTGCCAGGCGTGTTGAAACGCCAAACACAGACTCACTTGCAGCTAAAGGTGTCAGGTTTACGAATGCCCACTCAGCAGCTGCAACCAGCACCCCTTCGCGATATGGTCTTTTCACAGGTGAATATCCTTGGCGAAGAAAAGGTACAGGTGTTGCCGCAGGAGATGCAGCATTAATAATAAAACCAGAAAGAATAACACTGCCAAAATTGCTACGCCAAGCAGGTTACACTACAGGAGCTGTAGGCAAATGGCACCTCGGAATGGGTGAAGAGACTGGAAAGCAGGACTGGAACGGACATGTAACGCCCGGTCCTTCCGAAATCGGTTTCGATTACTCTTATATTATGGCTGCCACGGGAGACAGGGTACCATGTGTTTTTATGGAAAACCAGAGAGTGGTCAACCTCGACCCAAATGACCCTATATCCGTAAGTTACAAGGAAAACTTTGAAGGTGAACCAACCGGAAAAGATAACCCTGAGTTGTTGACAAAACTACATCCCAGCCACGGACACGATCAAAGTATAGTTAACGGTATATCGCGTATTGGATACATGAAAGGGGGTAAATCAGCTCTCTGGGAAGATGAAAATATTGCTGACAGTATTACTGTACACGCTGTGCGTTTCATAGAAAGGAACAGTGATAAACGATTTTTCCTCTATTTCGGTACAAACGATATACATGTGCCCCGTTATCCACATGAAAGATTTCGAGGAGCAACAGAAATGGGTCATCGCGGTGATGCAATCGTACAATTCGACTGGTCGGTAGGAGAAATAGTAAAAGCCCTGAAGAAAGCAGGAATATTTGAGAATACCCTTATAATAATAACAAGTGATAACGGTCCGGTTGTTGATGACGGTTATCAAGACGGAGCTGTTGAAAGGCTGATGGATCATAAACCATGGGGACCGTTCAGAGGTGGAAAATACAGCACTTTTGAAGCAGGAACGAGAGTACCGTTTATTGTTCACTGGCCCGAAAGAGTAGACTCAAAAGTATCACCTGCATTAGTATCACAAATTGATATGACCGCTACAATGACTGCACTAGCAGGACTTGACAGATCGCCCGAAATACCTGAAGACAGTCAGAATCAACTCGATGCATGGCTTGGAATGGAACTATCAGGGAGAGATTATGTAATTGGATCTGCAGGCTCACTCACAGTTCTCACAAGAGATTGGAAATATATCGAACCAAACAATGGAAGAGTTTATAACCCTCTTACAAACACAGAACTTGGCAACAGTCGTGATGATCAGCTCTATAATATGGTAACAGACCGTGGTGAATATGACAATCTAGCTGCGGAAAATCCTCAAAGGCTAGAGATTATGAAGCTTATACTTGAAAGAGAGAAAGAAAAAGGCATTGGTTTGGATTTATAATTAAATAAAAGAGAATAGAATAAAAAAATCGAATAAAAGTAGTAAAAATGATAAGGAGAACAATCTATCTGCTGGTTTTTGCTTTTATAGCGGCAGGACTATTTGCACAGGAGAAAAAAGTAAATATCTGGGAAGATACCAATATTACGCAGGTAAATGCCGAAAAAGCTCATGCTACATACATTCCGTTCAGTAAACCGGCATGGGAAAATAACAGTCTGAATGAATCACCTAATGTGAAGATATTAAACGGAACATGGAAATTTCGTTATTTCAAAAACCCGGCGTCGGTACCTGCAAATATTTATAAAGAGAGTGTAGACAGTAAATGGGATGATGTAACAGTTCCCTCAAACTGGCAGCTACATGGCGATGGTAAATACGACCCTCCATATTTCACAAACTCAGTATATCCATTTGAACCCAACCCACCGTTTGTACCCAAGGACTATAACCCTACAGGAGTTTATAAAAAAAGCTTCACTGTTCCCGATAACTGGAGTGATGATCAGGTGTTTATTCACTTCGCCGGTGTACAGTCGGCAATGATTTTATGGGTAAATGGTAAAGAAGCAGGCTACCACGAAGATGGAATGCTACCGTCTGAATTCAATATTACAAAATATCTGCAAAAGGGCGAAAATGAGATTACAGTGAAGGTTTTAAACTGGTCGAAAGGCAGTTACCTTGAAGATCAGGACTACTGGAGACTGAGTGGAATTTACAGGGATGTTTATTTGTTTTCAACTCCCGGTGTGAGGATGCGCGACTTCACTGTTTACTCAGAGCTGGTAAATGATTATCAAGATGCGGTTCTTAATATCATTGCAGATGTTGAGAATATCAACAGCAGGTCTGGCGATAAGTACATAATTCAAACCACATTGAAAGATCATAATGGCAATGTCGTTAACACCCTCAAAAGTTCACCATTTAATATAAAAAGAGAAGAAGAGGAAAAAATCACACTCAATGCAAAGATTGATAACCCTCTGAAATGGACAGCAGAAACACCAAATCTATATAAGGTAGGAATAGAACTTTTAAAAGCAGATGGAGAGCACCTACAGGCTTTTGTAATAAATACAGGTTTCCGCAAGGTTGAAATCAGGGACGGACTGTTTCTGGTAAACGGCCAACCGGTTAAAATAAAAGGAGTCAACAGGCATGACTTTGACATGTATAACGGTCGCACCGTAACACGTGAGCAAATGATTGAAGACATTCTTCTTATGAAGCAGCACAATATAAATGCTGTACGCACAAGTCATTATCCCAACAATGCGGAGTTTTATTCACTTTGTGATGAGTATGGCTTGTATGTAATGGACGAAGCCAATGTTGAAAGTCACGGCTTATGGGAAAAAGGCTACTATACAGGAGAAAAGGAAGAGTGGAAAAAGATGATTGTTGAACGTAACGTTAATATGGTTATAAGGGATAAAAATCACCCTTCTATTCTGTTTTGGTCCATGGGCAACGAATCGGGCTGGGGTGTAAATTTCGATCATGCTTATGAAGCTATTAAAGTGGCAGATCCTGAAAAACGACCTGTACATTATGAGTCCAAAAACCCTGCCTACGCACACTCACTCAACCGATACGATATAATATCTGACATGTACTCTTCGATGAAACACCTTGAAGATTATTACAACTGGGACTCAGAAAGACCTATAATCATTTGTGAGTATGCCCACACTATGGGTAACAGTCTCGGCAACTTCAAAAAGTACTGGAATCTGTATAATGAATATGAACGATTTCAGGGAGGGTTCACATGGGACTGGATGGATCAGGCATTAAGATCAAAGGATGAAAGTGGCCGAGAGTACTGGAATATAATTAACTACAGTGACGGCTCAAACACCAATGATGGTATGGTTAATCCCGACCGCACACCTCAACCCGAAATGGAAGAGCTGAAAAAAGTTTATCAGTTCTTCAATGTAAAAGATATTGATATCAATACAGGAATTATATCCATATCAAATGATAACTACTTTGCTGACGCAAGTGATATTTACATGCAGTGGGAGATAATTGAAAACGGAAAAACAATCGAGTCAGGCAGAGTTGATGAACTGAATATCAAACCACAGGAGAGTCAGCTTATGGAGATAAAATTCAATAAGACTGCCATCATCCCGGGTAATGAATATTTTATGAATTTCAGTTTTCACCTTAAAGAAAACAAATTATGGGCCGATGCAGGATTTACTGTTGCAAAAGAACAGATAGATTTCGGACTAACTCATTATGTTAAGGAAAAAGCAGATATTGACTCACTCCCAGAACTGCGAGTAACAGATAATAACAGTCTGTTAATCTTATCGGGAGACAACTTCTCAGTTACATTTAATAAGAAAAAAGGCGGATTAAGTGAGCTCATATATGATAATAATGAGATATTTAACGAACCATTACTACCCTACCTATGGAGAGTTCCTACCGATAACGATGAAGGTGGCGGCAAAAACAGCTATGCAGATAGATGGAGACAAGCAGGACTGGATAAAATAGAAATAAATCCCGTAAGTGTCAATTACACACGTCTGAATGACGGTCAGGTTATTGTCTATGTGAAGAATGCTGTTAAGTCCACTTCAAATGACATAATTTACGAAGGTCATTATACAGTATCGGGTGACGGAAAAATTACAGTTGACAACTGGTTTGAAGTTTCAAAAGAGATACCGCCCCTGGCAAGAGTAGGGCTTAGAGTGGCCCTGCCTTCAGACTTTAATGAAGTTGAGTGGTATGGAAGAGGTCCGCACGAATCATACGACGACCGTAAAGAGTCGGCCTTCGTAGGTATTTACAGAGGAAGTGTTGAAGATCAGCATTTCAGTCACGTCATGCCACAGGAAAACGGCAATAAAGCAGATGTACGCTGGGTAAAAGTAATATCAGAAAACAGCATCGTGCAGTTTAACGGCATGCCCCTGATCAACTTCAACATACAAAATTATTCTGCCGAAGCTTTAAACGATTCTAAACCTTCAGAGAAGAATCCGTCTGATGACCCAGACCGTGGCGATAAAACCTGGTTAAATATCGATTTCAGGCAATCGGGTGTGGGTGGCGACAATAGCTGGCAGCCCAGAACCCACAGAGAATATTTACTCAATAACCATGAGTATTACTACTCATTTTCGATCGGTAAACCACTATAACTATCGGTTCCAATAACGAATAAATTTGAATGCCTCCATAGACTGGTTTATGGAGGCATTCTCTATTATAATCCCAAATACTTCAGAGCTTCATAAACTAAAAAAGCAGGCCAAACCAATGCTTTTAAAAACCCTAAAACTCCCATCCAGAATCCTGTTGCGGTAGAAATATAATATATTGCCGCACCAATAAACCCTAGACCGTAAACTGCATCACCGGCTGAACCACTTGATCTGTTTCCCATAATTTTATATTAATTAAATCATTGATAAACAATTAATGTAAAAGTATTAAATAATTGAAAACAGACGCACTTTATATAAATATTTTGTTGTTTTTAGTCGATTTACATGAATCCATTTTACATGAAGCTGCTGTACTATTATTTACAGTCAGAATTGATAATTCAGGGTAACAGCAACATTCCTCGGGTCAACAGGATTCAGATAACCGCCCCTGTAATAAGCAGTATAACCTTTTGAATCAAGAATATTATTAACAAACAGCTGAAGTATAATATTATTAAAACGATAGCCTGCTTTCAGATTAAGAGTAGTATATGCATCAGCAATAAATGGCTTTACGTTTGGTTGCACATGATGACCCGGCAAAACCTTGTAAGTATATTCAGCAAAGGGGCGTTCACCAACATAATAAGCACCTGCTCCAAACGTAAGGTTTCTTAACGGACCTTCGAAAAATGTATAATTAATCCAGCCATTTGCCATATTATTAGCCGTATTCATAGGTTCAGAACCTTCGTGATAATAGGGACTGTCATGATACCCTGCATCCAGGTATGAATATCCCAATACAACATCCATATTTTTAAGCAGCTTGCCTGTCATTTCCAACTCAAGCCCCTGTCGTTTAAGGTTTCCTGCCTTAATATAGTAACCTGTATTACTACCCGCATCATTAAGAGCAGCGTAAGTAAGATTGTTATTCATTATATTAAACCAGGTTGCATTCAGCCTAAGCCTGTTATTAAACCACTCAGTTTTAAAACCAACCTCAAACTGTTCCTCTTTTGAAGGTCCAACAGGAGTAATCTGATCCTCAAGAAGATTGGCAGCACCTCTTAGCGAAGTTGTTGTTGTGTAAGAAGCAAAGAAATTAACATCTTCGAAAGGTGTTATAATAAGTCCTACCAGCGGGTCCCATACACTGCCACCCGTTGTTGAGATATTATTATTGCTGATACCGCTGATCTGACTGTACCTTAACCCAAGCGACAACTTCAGATACCTGTTGAAAGTCATCACCTCCTGCAGAAGCATTCCATAAGCATACTCACGTGCAGTCACTGGCTCACCATCTATCAGAGTCACAACCGGCGTCTCATTATTTATTGGATGAAACACATCTATTGTATCTGTGATCACTGAATTGGTACTGTTAGTCGATACATCTGTCCATCTGTAATCAAGACCCACATTAAACGTATGCCTAACACTCCCTGTATAAATATCCTTGCCAATAAGATCAACCTGCAAAACACCATTTTTATCATCCCTGGTACTTCCGCTGTAAACTCTTGAACGGAGGTTATACAACCCCGTTTGAGCTGCATTGCGAAGTGGAGAAACGTGTGCACCAATTTTCCTCTGATCCATATCAGCACCTGCGTAAGCGACTCTCAGGATCAGAAAATTATTAAGTTCACGATTTAGCTGACCCATATAAGTGAGAGTATTAGTGACCTGACGATCATTTTTAAAACCCATAAACCTGTCATCCGGCATATCAAAAACATTGTAAACGCTATCCGCACTCAGGTTTACGGTTCCTTGGTCAGGTGTTCTCGAATCATGCATATAATCCATCTCGATAGTAACCTTGGTTTTATCATCAGGATGCCATGCAAATGAAGGATTTATATAGATCCTGTCTTTTGAAACGTGACTACGGTAACTATCTCCCTGTTCATAAGCACCATTTATACGAAATGCAGTTCTCTGAAGCTTATCAGTAACAAACTGGATGTCGAAAGTTGGCCTTAACTGACCCCAGCTACCCGTTCTGACTCCTACATTACCTGAATTAATAAATTTAGGTGTTTTGGTAGCAACATTAACAACACCGCCTGCAGATCCCAGATCATTACCCAATCCCTGTGCAATGGCAGCTGATCCTCTTAAAACCTGAATAGTTTCAACACCCTGCATATCGGTCAAGAATCCGGTACCCCTGAAATCAGAGTGCACCCTGACACCGTTTTTTACGACAGGTATACCCCGGTAACCGCGTGAAGTCAAACTTTCCGAAGTGTTTCCAAAAGTAGCAAATGTTGTTACCCCGGGCACATTTCTAACAGCATCATTGAGCGTAAGCACTCCCTGATCATTCAGCATCTTCTGAGAAATTACCGAAATACTCTGAACCTGCTCATCTAAACGCAGCGGAATTCTTGTGAGTGCATCCATCTTCTCAGGGCGCTCCTTTCTTACTCCAAAAACCTCAACCTCCAGCAATACATGTTCATCAGGTTCAAGGTGAAAATCCTGTTCAACATCATAATTGTAGAAATTCATCTCTTTGGTTACTTTCTCATAACCAACATAGCTTACAACCACAGTATGTTTTCCCAACGGGATATCCTCAACTGTAAAGTTTCCAGACAGGTCAGTATCGTCACCGACACCCAGCTCTTCAAAGTAAACCGTAGCACCAATCAGTGCCTCATCGTCATTGCCAATCACCTTACCACTGAAAACAGAACTTTCCTGAGCGTTACTCTGAGAAAAAACTGCAATTGAGCAGAGTAATAAGCATACTGTAAGTAAAAACAATTTTTTAGTCATTGTGCTTAATTAAAATAAAAATAGAGCTGCAAAGGAAGTCTGAAAGAGTGTGCGGTACAATCCCATATAATAACCATTTAAAAAGCAGGCTATACTCACAATTTACCATTTAAGGCAAACGCTGATATTTAACTTTTTATATATACTCTTGGCAATCAGCGGGGTGTGGTTTAAGAAGTGTACTTTTTGTTATTCAGGTATTAAATTATGAAAACCAAATATTTGTAGTAAATAGTATATCGGGAGATTGCTCTAAAAACTCATCTTTCCATAAGAGCTTTTTAAAGCAAACCCGAGCTCAGCAAAACAAACCTTAATTAATCATTCCATTTCTGGAGGCGTACATTTTTGTATGTACCAAATCGCCGATATTCTAACTCAAAGCTTTCTTAACTGAAACTTCAAGTGATGTGGTTGGTCGGCCAATTAATTTTGATAGTACTTTACCATCATTAAACAGATCACCTTTTGAAACTCCCACATCCCATCCTGCTATAGCTTTAGCAAAACCTTCAGGTATGCCAAACGAAATCAATAATTTTGCATATTCTTCTTCGGGCAGGTTTTTGTAAGGAATTTCTTTTCCGGTCTGTTTGGATATTTCTTCAGCGAGGTCTTTTAATGTATATGCCACATCGCCTGCCAATTCATATACTTTTCCTTCATGACCTACACTAGTAAGTACTACAGCAATTGCTTCTGCAAAATCATCCCGTGTAGCAGAAGATATTTTACCTTCTTTAGCACTCCCTATAAAGGCACCGGCAGCTATAGCTCCGGGTATATTGGAAGTATAGTTTTCAGTGTACCATCCATTTCTTAAAATGGTGAACGAAATACCGGTGGATTTCAAAATCTTCTCCGTTTCAACATGATCTTTCCCTAAGCTTAGTGAAGTTGTATCGGCGTGAAGCAAACTAGTATAAACTATCCATTTAACACCTGCCACTTTAGCTGCATTGATTACATTTTCGTGTTGTTTTATACGATTTTCAAGATCATTTGACGAGATCAGTAACAAGTAATCAATTCCGTGTAATGCTTTAGCTAATGTATCTGGCTTTTTGTAATCAAAAGCACGGGCTTCAATTCCTAAATCAGTTGCTTTCTCCGGCGAACGTACCAATGCAACTAAATCACTGGAGTTCACTCTATTTTTCAATTTTTCCACTACAAGACGGCCTAGCTGTCCGGTAGCACCTGTTATTCCTGTTTTCATAAAAATATAACTATTGATATATATGTTATGTTCATGGAATTGAATGAATTCTCCGAAAACAACCTTGAAAAACAGTTGTTATCATAACAAAACTGTTATAAAAAAGCTGTACCTCAGCCCAATTAATTATGTATTATATATGTATTAACACTGTATCAATACTGTAATTTTACATAATTATTATAGTCTATTCATTACTAATCTTATAAACTTGCTATTCTCATGAATATTTGTTAATTTAGCAGATATAGTAAAATAGATATCATGGGTAAAATAGATCTGTCGAATTTTGGCCTCTCAGGCAGGATTGGTCCTTTAATAGCGTATATAGTAAATGGCAAGCAAAGGTTTAGAACATATGCTAAACCAACAAATCGTAAAACAGCTAAACAGACCTCTCACCGAACTAAATTTGGTTTTGTGAGCAAGTCGCTTTCCCCGCTTTTTAATGAAATTAAAATAGGACACAGGGGTCAATCACTTAACTATGGTACTGTATGCGGGAAAGTAATGCGGGAAGTTGTTGTTGGCGATTCACCTGACTATGCCTTAGATTATAGTAAGATCCTTATTGCTGATGGCAAACTTAAATTGCCTGCAAGTGCAAATATTCTTTTACAAGAAGAGACTAACATTATTACACTCCGGTGGGACACCGATATTATAGCCGGACCCGGTCCCGGCAGAGAAGATGATGATGTTAAGATTGTTTGTTACAATGAAGCACAGTCACGTATTATAAAACCGAATGTTACAATAAAGCGTACTAAGGGAGAAGCATCTTTTCAACTACCAGAGAAAGTAAAACCGGAAGATATGCATTTCTGGTTGTACATGAGTTCTTCCTATCTGGATATTAATTCAAAAAGCAGGTATTTAGTATTGACAGGAAATATCGCATCTTGATGTACTTATAGTCCATCTGCCATAACAACAACGCTTTAGTCTGTGGGTTCAATAGATTGAAATTATTTGCGATCAATTATTCAATCTCTTTTACACCATTAGAATGAACAAAAAGAATGTTACCCATCTCGTCGTAACCATCAAATAGATCTGTATTACCGTTATTAAAACTATTCTCATTAAAACCAATCATCGTAAGTCCTGCATCGTGTGAATTTGTACATATAATCTCTTTGATTGATCTGTTTTGATCTCTTATAACGACTTCCACATTTTTTGGAGTTATAGGCAGTCGCCCTGTTTCAACCAACTCAATCATCTGTTTTCTTACATTTTCTGCATCCTCTTCGCTACAGATATTGAATAGTTTTATATTGGCTTTTTTCCAATTAGGATGACCCAGGATAATGAATCCAAGCAAGATCATTAAATTTGTATTTTCTGTGTCGAAACTTCTTACCCAAATATGCACACCATTTTTAAAGACTATCGGTTTATGGCTGGATGCCAGTATACAAACATCAAATCCTCCGGCATTAACCATTCGGAAGTTGTCTATGATACCGTTTAAATCTTGAGGATCATATTTATCAAATTCGAAAATCACCATATTATTTTCCATTCCCGCAATACCCGGTATCTGAATTGACTGGGCAATAGCTGAGGTAGTAGAGGGAGATATAATTGTATCGATATAAACATGGTTAGAGGAATCGAGGTTTGTAACTAAGCTTTTTAATTCCTCCTCAGCTTGGGCAGATGTTTTTCTCGAAAAATAGCCATCTATTAGATGCAGGTACGTCCCGAAACCATATTTGTATGAAATCCAATCAATCAGATTTAATGCATTGCTACGCTTGAAGGTGTTTTTTGATATACAAATAGCGCTAGGTCTCCAGTCGTTTTTCAATGTATCTCTTGTTTTTTTCTTTTGAAGATATATTTGTAAATCTCTATTCACCTTGAAAAGAGAATTAGCAAATAAGGCTGCAAATCCTTTCCTTTCTTTATGAAAATTATCCATGTAAAGGTAAATCAAAGTTATTGTAGTGAATGCTACTAACGTATATATCAGGCTTATCTGAAACATCACCCAAACTGCTGTAAGAAAACCGAGAAAAGAGATATACCATTTCGATTTAAATGAAGGACGATAGGAAGGAGAAGACCCAAAATGATTTAAGAAAGAAATCAGGCACAACGAACCATATGTTACCAGAAAGAACATGGTAATTATTTGTGCTACAACATCAACTCCTCCTATGGATACAAAAACTAAGGCGATTAAACAGGTGATGATGGATGAGTTCACCGGTTCATTATCTTTGTTCCTTGTTTTGCTTAGCCATTTGTTGACAGATTTAATAGGTATAGAGTTGTCGAGTGCGATAGCTTGCAATGTTCTAGGTCCCACCATTACAGATCCTAATGCAGACGAAAAAGTGGATGCTGCTAATCCAAGTGGAACTATTATGCTTCCAAACAGAGCTATATCAGCCATTATGAGCTGATTGCCGAGCAGTTGTGACGATGAGGCTGAAGTTGCCAACTTATAAGCTATAAAGAAATAGATTACAAAACTGGTTAATGTTCCTGCTGTTGTACCTAATGGAATAGATTTTCCCGGTTTTTTTAAATCTCCAGACAAACCCACACCGGCTGTCATACCCGTAAAGGCAGGGAAGATGATGGAGAAAACTACAAACAGCTGACTACTGTTCACCCATTTTGAATTAGATTCAAAATATGTGGCAACGTTACCTTCTACCGGTTTACCGAGAAAAAAAAGGATCAATGAGAGTATGAGCAAACCCACAACCAGATACAATGCCTTCATTCCCATGTTGGCCCCCTTAACAATAACCAAAGCCGATAATAGCAGCATTACCGGAACACTTATAACTTGCCTTGGTAACTCAATGCCAAAACTGTTACTCATATAATCGAAAAAGAAACCAAATGCCTCTGTAAAGGCTATAATATAAAAGGCTACACTAATGGTTTGCGACAGATAGAGCATTATGCCAAGCGTACCACCAATATTAAGACCAAATGAACGAGAGATTATAAAATATTCTCCCCCTCCTTCAACTCGCTTGTTGGTAGCTAGCTCAGATATAGCCATGGCTGTTGGGATAGTTACCATATTGCCTAAAATGATGAGAGCAAAAACACCCCAAAGTCCTACTGTGCCAACTGCAAAACCAAAACGGAGAAATAGTATTGCTCCGAATAATGTTGCGATAGCAGTGAAGTATACTGCAGAAGTTCCAAACTTTTTTACTTGTTCACTCATGGCTCATTATTTAATTCGACTCAAAGATAAAAAATAATCGAATAATTTGATTTATAAAATCAATGTTCGTACATTTGCGAACAATAAAAATAGAATATGGAAAAAGTTAAGGAAAAAATGAGTATAACTGACCAAGAGCTGGTGGCAAGGTTTGCAAAAGCTTTAGCTCACCCTACCCGTATTGAGATTCTTGTATTCCTTGCATCTCAGGATAGTTGCTTCTTTGGTGATATTCATGACGTACTCCCTATGGCAAAGTCCACCGTATCGCAGCACCTGAAGGAGTTGAGAGATGCCGGACTTATTAAAGGAGAAATTGAAGCACCTAAAGTCAGGTATTGTATTCACCGGGAGAACTGGGATACAGCCCGCAGACTATTCTCTAATTTATTTGATATTTTTGATGGAGATGGTTTGGTTTGTTAAATAGAGATATATTTTTTGCTCTTCCTGTTCGTAATTCGGCGAAAGATGAACACAATAGAAACAGATAAAAAACAAGAAGATTTTAAGATGAAAAAAATGGTGATTTATGACCCGGCAATGTGTTGTTCAACTGGTGTATGTGGTCCATCGGTTGATAAGAATTTACTTAGAGTGGCAACAACAGTAAGCAGTTTAAATAAAAAAGGAGTAAAAATTGAAAGGCACAACCTGTCTGATAATCCCCAAGCTTACATTGATAACGTAGAGGTGAATAAATTATTAAATGACAAAGGGGTAGATGTTTTACCAATTACAATTGTGGATGGTGAGGTTGTAAAAACTGGTGAATACCCCACTGACGAGGAATTTGTGAGTTTTCTTGAGATTCCACAAGAATACATCACCTCGGACAGGAAAGAAAAAATTGAAATAGTTGGACTAGCTAATAATGACGGTTCTTGCTGTAGTGGAGAAAACGGTTGCTGTTAAATAAAAGGAATTATATATGTATAAAGATTTTAATATAAAAGATATTGAACTAACAAAATACCTTTTTTTCACAGGAAAAGGTGGTGTAGGTAAAACATCATTAGCCAGTAGTATTGCAGTTAATCTGGCTGACAGTGGTAAGAATATAATGCTTGTGAGCACCGACCCGGCTTCTAATCTTCAGGATGTATTTGAAACTGAATTGGATAATAAGGGAGTAAAAATAAAAGAGGTCCCGAATCTTACAGTTGCTAACTTTGAACCTGAAGCTTCAGCGGCTGAATATAAAGAAAGTGTTGTTGGACCATACAGAGGTAAATTACCTGATGTTGTCATTGAGAACATGGAAGAGCAATTGTCAGGTTCTTGTACAGTTGAAATTGCATCGTTTAATGAGTTTACAAATTTTATTGCGGATGATGAGGTTGCAGAAAAATATGATCATGTTATTTTTGATACTGCACCTACAGGACATACTTTGAGGATGCTTCAACTCCCTTCAGCATGGACCGACTTCATCAACAAAAGTACTCATGGGGCCTCTTGTTTAGGCCAGTTATCAGGCTTAGATGATAAGAAAGAAATATATAAAAAGGCTGTAGATAATCTGGCAGATGGTAAACAAACCACATTAATTTTAGTATCCAGACCTCAGTCTTCTGCTTTAGCTGAAGCCGAAAGGACATCTTCTGAGCTCAGGGAATTGGGAATTAATAATCAAATCCAGATTATTAATGGTGTGTTAAAAGAGTATGATGATGAATTGTCAACACTAATATTCAATAAACAGGACGAGGTAATGAGAACTATGCCGGAAGGGCTTAAAAGTCTTGAAACCTATATATTGGCTTTAAAACCATTCAATGTCACCGGAATAGATAAACTCAGAGCATTTTTAAATGGTGCGGAAGTAAAAAATGGTGCTGCGTCAAACAAGGAGACTCAAAACACAAGCGGTTTAGATTTTAAAAATACTGCAACTTTGGAGAAAGTTGTGGATGATCTGTATAACTCAGATAAAAAAGTGATATTCACCATGGGTAAGGGTGGCGTTGGAAAGACAACTATTGCTGCAACCATTGCACTTGCATTGGCAGAAAAAGGAAAGAAAGTTCACTTAACAACAACCGACCCGGCAGCTCATTTAAAATATGTGATTGATGAAAGTCAGGGAATAACAATGAGCTATATAGACGAAGTAAAAGAGTTAGAAAAGTATAGGAAGGAAGTAATAACTAAAGCAAAAGAATCAAATGCATCTCAAGATGATATCGATTATATAGAAGAAGATTTAAGAAGTCCGTGTACACAGGAAATTGCTGTATTCAGAGCATTTGCAGAGATAGTTGACAGATCTGAAGATGAAATTGTTGTGATAGATACTGCACCAACAGGACATACAGTTCTATTACTGGAATCTACAGAAAGCTATAACAAGGAGATTATGCGTACTAAAGGTGAAACACCAGATTCTGTTAAGAAATTACTCCCAAAACTTAAAGATGATAAACTGACCGAAGTACTTATAATATCATTGGCAGAAGCAACTCCATTTTACGAGGCTATGAGACTTCAGGAAGACTTAAACAGAGCCGGAATATTCAGTAAATGGTGGATCATCAATTCAAGTTTTTATGCTACAGATACTTCAAACAACATTTTAAAAGCTAAAGCAGAAAATGAAACTCAATGGATCAAAGAGATAAGTGAGACATCCGGCGGGAATATAGCATTAATAAAATGGGTCCCGGAAGAATTGAAAGGACAAGGTCTAAAAAATCTTTTAAACTAAAATAATTGATTCTGACTTCCGTCATTTATTTGGATGTAATTTTGATTTAAGATAAAAGAAATAAAAATATGGAAAATAATAAAAGTGCAACCGGAATAAGCTTTTTCAATAAATACTTATCTGTTTGGGTTATATTGTGTATGGCTTCAGGTGTATTGATAGGAAGGTATTTACCTGCAATACCGGAGTTTTTAAGCAGGTTTGAGTATGCGAATATTTCAATTCCTACAGCAATTCTGATATGGGTTATGATATATCCCATGATGATGAAAGTAGATTTTCAGAGCATTAAAAATGTAGGTAAAAATCCAAAAGGTTTATACTTAACATGGATAGTAAATTGGTTGATTAAACCTTTTACAATGTATGCTATAGCATCATTTTTCCTTTTTATAGTATTCAAAAACTTCATTACTCCGGAACTGGCTACAGAATACCTTGCCGGAGCAGTTTTACTGGGAGCTGCACCTTGTACGGCGATGGTTTTTGTGTGGAGTACATTAACAAAAGGTAGTCCTGCTTATACTGTTGTGCAGGTGGCTACTAATAACTTAATCATATTAGTGGCGTTTATCCCGATTGTGAAGTTGTTACTTGGTGTAAGTAATGTAACTGTTCC